>PLDP01000250.1 GCA_003136795.1 Actinomycetota bacterium | reverse complement strand
CAGCTCTTCGGCGGCACCGGCACCACGCAGATCGGCGACCAGTTCAAGCAATACCCGTGGACGATGGGCTACCTGCCGAGCTTCCGCTCCGAAGGCATCATCTACGGCCGCGCGATCGCCGCCACCGCGGGCGCGAAGGTCGCCGTGCTTTCGGAGGACTCCTCCTTCGGCACCGACATGGCCGCTGGGCTGAAGCAGGGTCTCGGTGCGAAGGCAGGCGAGATCGTCGCGTCGCAGTCGTACGAGCCGACTGACACGGCGATCGACTCGCAGATGTCGACGTTGCACGCGTCAGGCGCGAACGTGCTCGTGCTGAACGTGACGCCGCAGTACGCGATCCTCGCCTACCTCGCCGCGCACAAGTTCGGCTGGCACCCGAAGATCTACATCAGCTCGATCTGCATCTCGCCGAACGTGATGGACATCATCCGCGCGAATGCGCCTGAGCTCGCGAACGGTTCGACCTCGATCGCCTTCGTCAAGGACCCGACCGATGCGGTATGGGCGAAGGATCCCGTCGTCGCGCTCTACAAGTCGATCCTGAAGAAGTACGCGCCGGATGCGAATCCCACGGACGTCTACAACTTCTACGGCATGGGCGTCGCGTTCTCGATGGTCGACGCGCTTCAGCACGCGGGCAAGAACCCAACGCGCAAATCGCTCCTCACCGCCGCCCAGCATCTGAACGAGGTCAACCCGTTCATGCGCCCCGGCGTGACGATCACGACGAGCCCCACCGACTACTATCCGATCAGCAAGGCCCAAGTCGTGCGCTACAACAAGGTGCACTGGGTCGCGGTGGGCCCGCTCGTTTCGACCCGCAACTGACGGGTATCCACCACTCGCATTTCAACCTCTCTCGACGCTGGTCGAATAGGAAGGGGAAGGTATGAAGAGAACCATCCGTATTGCGCTGCTTGCAGGCGCGGTCTTTGCTTCGCTCGCGTTCGCCGGTTCGGCGCTCGCATCGTTCGCCCCGAAGATCGTGGTCTCGGCCACGACAAGCGGAGCGGCGCGCATCGGAGTGGTCGTAGCCAACTCCGACGACCCAACGTTCCGGGCGCTGTTCTACATCCCAGCGGGTTACCAAGTGTCGACACCTGCGCCTGGTGCAAACCTGGGCAGCGTGACGGCGACCGCAGCCGCAGCCGACCTCGGCGGAGCGATTCTGCCGCTCACCGGCCAGCTGCTCGCGGCCGATCCGAACACGTTCACAGCGAGTCAGAAGGCAAGCGCCGCCGCCTGCCTCCAGGGTGCGACCCAGTCGCAGACGTGGGATTTGCATCTGACGGCCGCCGGCCAGACGCTTGACGTCCCGGTGTTCGTGATGCCCGCCACCGCGCAAGAGATCGCTTCGGGATATCAGGCGAAGCTTCAGATCTGCCTGCCGCCCCCGGATGTGCCCACCTCGAACCCGGCACGCGCGACTTTCGGAGCGAAGCTGCTTTCCGCCACGTTCACGGCTTCAGCAATCACTGAGCCGGCAACTGGCGCCGACTACCGTTGGACGTCGCTTTGGACGCCCTACACGCCTGGCGTTGGCCAGCCGAATGCGGGGGGCTCTGTCGAGGCGCAGGGGCTCCGGCACGTTCCGACCGCGGTCAAGCTGACCGTGACGAAGAAGAAGGTCACCGTCACGAAGAAGATCAAGGGCAAGAAGCACAAGATCGTCCACACGCTCGTGAAGTTCTCGTCGACCGTGACGGACGGCAGCGGCGCCGCATCCAGCGCCGTGATCACGACGACCGCCGGTGGCAAGAAGGTCGGCGGCGCGTCCGGGTCGTTCTCACTCGCGAGCGGCAAGTCCGCCGCGGTGAAGACGACCGCAGTGGTCGACAGCGATACAGGCTCGGTTCCGACCGGCCAGACCGCGAACCCGCTGGCCGATCTCTACTACCACGACCTCGGCGCTTCCGCCTGCACGCCGTCCGCCATCTTCGGTGGAGTTCCGTGCTCGGACGCGACCGTTGGTGGCGAACGCCTCACCGCGACCACGACGGTCAAGGGCTTCAAGTAGCCCCACCGTTCAGCGCATGACGAACGAAGAGGGGCCCCGGGTGGGCCCCTCTTCGTATCCTTCGACGGTGGCTGCGGCAATCAGGATCGGCACGTGCTCGTGGGCGGACGATGCGCTCACGAAGCACTGGTACCCGCCGGGCACGCCGCCGAAGGAGCGTCTCGCGTACTACTCCGAGCGCTACTCGACCGTCGAGGTCGACTCGACGTACTACCGCGTCCCGACCGAACAGATGGTGCGCGGCTGGGCCGAGCGCACGCCGGACGGCTTCGTGATGCACGTCAAGGCGTTCGGGCTGATGACCCGGCATCCGGTGAAGCTCGAGCAGGTGCCGCCCGATCTGCGCGAAGGACTGCCGGTCGATGAGCGGGGCCGGGTGGATCGCCCGCCGCGGGAAGCGCGCGGTGCCGTCTTTCGCGAGTTCCTCTCGGCGCTCACACCTTTGCGCGAGGCGGGGAAGCTCGGTGGGATCCTCTTCCAGATGCCGCCCTACGTCGTGTGGAAGCCGTCGTCGCTCGATTACCTGGAATGGGCGCGCGACCAGGTCGGCGACGACACGTTCCTCTTCGAGCCGCGCCATCGCTCGTGGTTTGCCGAGGACATTCGCAGTGAGCTGCTGCGGTTCCTCGAGGAGCGGCGGATGACGTGGGTCGTCGTCGACGCACCGCAGGTTGATGCAGCCAACGTGCCGGGGACGCTGATCGCCACGACGACGCCGATGGCGTACGTCCGCTTCCACGGCCGGAACGCCGGGACCTGGAATGCGCGCGGCGGCTCGGCCGCACAACGCTTCGACCATCTCTACGGCGAAGACGAGCTGCGCGAATGGGTGCCAC
The DNA here is from genome assembly GCA_003136795.1 of Actinomycetota bacterium. Taxonomy (GTDB): domain Bacteria; phylum Actinomycetota; class Thermoleophilia; order Gaiellales; family Gaiellaceae; genus PALSA-600. Next base: position 13,339 of record PLDP01000250.1, on the reverse strand, counting down.
CGCTCCGCGAGTTGTCGAACGAGGCCGAGGAGGCGTATGCCTTCTTCAACAACAACAACCAGACGAACGGCGTCGCGCAGGCCCCGGCCGGCGCACAACTGCTGCGGAGGCTCTTGGAAGAGGAGCAGGTCCCCACCGCCTGATGCGCGTGCTCGCCGTCACTCATGGGCCGCTCGTGGGGCCGGAGCTGTTCGCCGACGTGATCGGGGAGGACGGGCACGAGCTGCAGGAGTGGGACATCCGCCTGCAGGGCGCGCCGCCGAGCGGGTTCGACAAGGTGCTGGTCTTCGGCGGCGACCAGAACGTGGGCGAGGAGGTGCACCACCCGTGGCTACACGACGAGTACGAAGCGCTGCGCCACTGGGTGCGCGAAGGGACGCCGCTGCTCGGTGTCTGCCTCGGCGCGCAGACGCTCGCGCACGCGCTCGGGGCGCGCGTCTTCCCGGTCGGGGAGACCCTCGCCGGCTTCTACGACTCGGAGCTGACCGACGAAGGCGAGGCGGACCCGGTGCTTGGCGTGCTGCCGCGCCGGTTCGAAGCGCTGAATGCGAACGCGTACCGCTTCGAGCTGCCCGACGGCGCGACCGAGCTGGCGCGCGGCCCTCTGCCGCAGGCCTTCCGGGTGGGCGATTCCGCCTGGGGTGTGCAGTTCCATCCGGAGGCGCGCCGCCACCAGCTGCTCGAGTGGTTCCGCGAGGAACCGACACTGCCGAGGCCGCTCGAGGAGCTCGCGGCGGAGCTCGACGAGAAGCTCGGCGCCTGGCAGGAGCACGGCCGCCGGCTCTGCCGCGCGTTCCTCGCCGTTCCCCGAACCTGATTCAGACTTCGACTGGCAGGCCGTCGTGGCGCGACCATTCGTGCCACGAGCCGACATAGTTGCGGGCGTCGTAGCCGAGCGCACGCAGCAGCTGGGTCGCGATCTCCGAGCGCGAGCCGCTGTGGCAGTACGCGACCAGCTCGCCGCCGGGCTCGAGGTCGAGCGCCGCCTCGATCTGGCTCGGCTCGAGCTGCATCAGCTGGGAGATGTCGAGGTGCCGCGCGCCGGGGATGTGGCCCTGCCGCGGGTCGCACGGGTTACCGAGCGTGCCGTCGTACTCGTGCGCCGACCGCACGTCCAGGATTGCCACCTCGCCCAGCCGTCCGGCGAGCTCGTCGATCGCGATCTCCGTCATAGCCCTTTCACGATCTCCACTTCGGCGGCGATCGACGGGCGCTGCTCGAGCTCCGCCAGCCAGGCTGCGACTCGCTCGGGCAGCTCGACGCCGAGCAGGTCGCGCGCGCGGATCACCCACGGAACGTAAGCCACGTCGGCGAACAGGCTCTGCCCGACCTCGAGCGTCTCCAACTTGCCTGCGAGGTCGTTGTCGTCGCCGCGGCGAAACGCGTAGTAGTCGGCGCCGAGGTTCTCGTCGAAGCGGTGCACGAGCAGCCGCGCCCGCGCGCGCTCGCCGGGATCGGCCGGCAGCAGCGAAGGCTCCGGGTAGCGCTCGTCGAGGTAGGCCATGATCACCTCGGACTCCGGCAGCACGAAACCGTCGTCGAGCACCGGCACGCGCCCGCTCGGCGGGTTCAGCTCGATCAGCCACTGCGGCCGGTCGCCGAGGTCGACAGCCACAACCTCGTGGTCGACGCCCTTCTCGGCAAGCGCAATGCGCACCCGCGCGCAGTACGGGCAGCGCGCTGCATCGATCAGTTTCACGCTTCGAGCCCCATCAGCTTTGCGATCTGCTCGTACAGCTCCGGCGCCGGCGGCAGCTCTGCTGGCGTTGCGGCCGTGCGGGCGATGCGCCGCACGTCGTCGCGCGTGGCGCCGGTCAGGCGAGACACGAGCGTCGGGTTCGCCGCGAGCGCGAGCTCATCGGCCTTCGGGAGCTCGCCGTACCAGGTCGGCACCGACAGGTACTCGTCGACCATCCGGCCGCGCTCGTAGATGCGGAAACGGACGACCTCGCCCTCGAGCGCGAGCGCAATCGTCACCGCGCCGAGCCGGTCCGACAGCTCGCGCGCGAAGCGGCCGTGCGCCTCGCGATCGCGGTCGAACACGGGATCGGCGACGCGGATCCAGCTGTCCGTGTTGCGGACCTCCGGCGCCTCGAGCCGCGGGATGAACTGCGCAACTGCGCGCTCCACGGACACCTCGTCGTCGCTCTGCACGTGCGTGACGGCGCGCGACTCGCCGGCATCCTTGTTGTCGAGTCGCGCCGCGAACGCATCCAACGGGGTCGCCATGAACTTCGCGTACTCCTCGAACCCGAGCCGCGACCAGACCACGCGCGCCTGCTCGTTCGACGTCAGCACTTCGAGGCTGACGAATCCAGCGCCCAGTTCTTCGGCGTGCCGCGCACATTCGCGCAGAAGCGCCTTCGCAACGCCCTGACGGCGCGCGCGCGGGTGGACGTGCACGAGCTGGACGTGCGCGCGCCCGCGCACCGGCGCCTCGATGCGCGCGACGCCGAGCACACCCTCCGCGTCCTCGGCGAGAAAGACGCCGCCGGTGCGGATGTCGTCCAGCGTGTCCTTCCATTCGTCGGCCCAGGTCTCGGGCTCTTCGACCGTCCACGGCACTTCCTGCTCGAACTCCTCCCACAGTTCGCGGAGCACCGGCTCGTCGGCCTCGGTCGCGGGACGGACCGTCACGGCCGCGTCAGCCAGCCTGTGAGGAGGTAGTGCGCAGACAGGTTCTGGAACGGATGCAGGCGCGCGCCGAGCTCGGTCACAGCGACACCGNNGTCCAAGGCCCGAGGCCGCGGAGCGCCGTGATCCGCGCGCGCACCTCGTCGTCGTCGAGCTTCGCCAGGCCGTCGAGGTCGAGGTCGCTGCGTGCGAGGCCGACGGCGTACTCGGCCTTGCGCCGCGTGAAGCCGACCTCGACCAGCACCTGCTCGCCCGCCTCGGCGATGCGCCCGCGCGCCGGGAACGCCCAGGCCTCTCCGACGGGCGTCCCGAGGCGCTCGACCAGCCGGTTGCGGATTGCGACCGCGGCATGGAGCGAGACCTGCTGCGCCGTGATCGACGTGATCAGCGCCTCGAACGGATCGGGCTGCANNGACAACGGGCCGCGTCTCGTCGTCGAGCGGCTCGACGTCGACACCGCCCGGCCGGGCCACGATTCGCACCTCGCGCCCGCGGACCGCGCGGTAGAGCGTTCCGTCCACAAGCCGGTTTGCGAGGTCGGTGCCGAACGCGCGGAAGCGTCCCGTCGAGAGCTCGAAGTCGTACGGAGAAGGCAAAGACAACAGCACGTCGAGCTGGGTTCTAGCTCCGAAGAGGTGTCTGACACCGCACGGTGTCAGACACCAAGGGCAGCAGCGACATCGTGCAACGTCTCGAAGCGCTCGTAGGGCTGGCCCAGCCGGTCGAAGTAGCGGGCGAGGCCGTCGCGTGCGAAGACGCGCTCGGCCGCGAGCGCGGCGCAGCGGTCGGAGTAGCCGTCACCGACGAACACGTAATGCTGCTCGGCGAGCGCTCCCCGCTTGCAGGCCTCACCGCACGTCGCGCACACCGCCTCGTCCCGCCAGATGGGGCGCCAGCCGTCCGGTCGCGCATCGAGCCGGTTCGCCCGCACCTCGAGCTCGATCTGCTCGCGCGCGAGGACGGGCTCGATCAGCTCGTGGAAGCCGCTCGAGAGGACGATCGGCGAGGCGCGCTCGGCGAGCTCCTTGAAGCCCGGGCGCATCGTCACGTGCTCGCGCATCCAGCCGACCGCAAAGTCGAGCGGCAACGTGATCGTCGCGATCTCGGCCGCGATCACCTCGTGCAACGTCAGCCCGGCGCCGAGCACGCCCTGCATGTGCTCGTAGATCTCACGGTCGCCAAACTCCTCAAGGAGCATGTGGAGCCCGTCGACCTCAGTGCAGGTCCCGTCCCAGTCGAGTACGAGTTGCACTTAGAGGTGGGAGGTGACGCCGGCGGGGTCTTCGTCGGTCGTACGCGCGTCCGACGACGGCTCCTCCGCCCACGAGTACATGTACTTGCCGTCGTCCAGGTCGGCTGCGAGCGTCGTCAACCGCAGCGGGTTGAACGTGTCGCACATCACCGCGTACTCGTGCGTCTCGGTCATCCCGAGCGACTTCTCGGCGAGGCCCGGCTGCGGGCCGTGCGGCAGGCCCGACGGNNTCCGGGTCGAAGTCGAGCTTGCGCGGGCAGAACGAGCAGATGACGAAGTTCGGCCCTTCGAACGTCTGGTGCGACGGCGGCGGCATGTGGATGCGGCCGGTGATCGGCTCGAAGTCGTGGATCGAGAACGTCCACGGGTAGACGTAGCCGTCCCAGCCGACGACGTCGAACGGGTGGTAGTCGATGACGTAGGTCTGGTAGCCGCCGCGGACGCGCACCTTGACCACGTACTCCGCCTGGTCACGGTGTGTCTTCAAGTCGGTGGGTGGGTGAATGTCGCGGTGGTAGTACGGCGCGTGCTCCATCAGCTGCCCATGCTCGTTGCGGTAGCGCTTCGGGATCGTGATCAGCCCCGGTGTCTCGAATACGAGATAGCGCTGTTCTCCTTCAGGCGCGAAGCGGTAGGTCGTCCCGCGCGGGACGACGATGTAGTCGCCCGGCTTGTACGGCACGTCGCCGAAGATCGTCTCGAGCGTGCCCGAGCCCTCGTGCACGAAGATGACCTCGTCGCCCTCGCCGTTGCGGAAGAAGTAGTCCATCGTCTCCGTCGGGCGCGCGAGCGAGATCTCCACGTCGTTGTTCCACATCAGGAGCTCACGGCCGGTGATCGCGTCGCCGGCGGGCGGCAGATCCCAGGTGCGGAGGTGCCGATGAGCGTGCGCGTCGGGCACCCATTCCTCACGCACGATCGGGTCGAACTCGCCGAGCTCGATCACGCGGCAAGGCGATTGGAGGTGGTAGAGGATCGACTCGAGGCCCGAGAAGCCCTCGAAGCCCATCACCTCCTCGGTCAGGAGCATGCCGTTGTCGCGGTGCACGATGTGGCGCTTTCTCGGCAGATCGCCGAGTCGCTGGTAGAACGGCATCCGTGGAGGATATCGCCGGGCGGATCGAGCGGGAGGTGGCCTCGTGGGGGGGCATCACCACGCACGCGCATCGCTTCGGCGGGATCGAGTTCCGGCTCGGCCGGCGCGAGATCGGCCACCTGCACGGCGAGCGCTGGGCCGACTTGCCGTTCCAGAAAGGGATCCGCGACATGCTCGTCGAGACGGGCCGCGCCCAGCCGCACCACGTGCTGCCCGAGACAGGCTGGGTGTCGCTGCAGATCCGCAGCGACGAGGACGTCGCCGAGGTGATCGAGCTCTTCCGGCTCAGCTACGAGCGGGCGCGGATCGCGCAGAACGTCCGCGAGTCACGCAGCGGCGAGTAGCTCGGCGAACCGGTCCGCTCCGACGTTGCCGCCGGAGATGACGATGCCGATCGACGGCGCCTCCACGATCCCGTTCAGCACCGCCGCTATGCCGACCGCGCCGCTCGGCTCGACGACGAGCTTCAGCCGCTCGAACGCAAATCGCATCGCCTCGACGATCTGCGCGTCGGTGACCGTCACGATCTCGTCGACGAGCCGCGAGACCACCTCCCACGTCAGCTTCCCGGGCGCGTGCGTCTGCAGCCCGTCCGCGATCGTGCGCGGGACGTCGATCGTCACGGGCTCGCCTGCCGCGAACGAGCGGCGCCAGTCGTCGCCGGCCTCCGGCTCGACGCCGACGACTCTGCGCACGCCCAGGTCCTTGCCGATCGTCACGGAACCGGAGATCAGCCCGCCGCCGCCGACCGGCACGACGAGCGTGTCCACGATCCCGGCGTCCTCGAGCAGCTCGAGCGCGGCCGTTCCCGCCCCGGCCATGACCAATTCGTCGTCGTAGGGGCGGACGAGCTCGGCCCCGCGCTCGGCGGCCAGTGCTTGCCCGAGCGATTCGCGATCCTCGGTGTAGCGGTCGTACGTGACCACCTCCGCGCCGTAACCGCGCGTTGCGTCGAGCTTCGACTGCGGCGCGTCCGTCGGCATGAGGATCGTCGCCTGCGCCCCGAGCAACCGCGCCGAAAGCGCGACTGCCTGCGCGTGGTTCCCGGAGGAGTACGCGAGCACCGGCGTACCGGCCGGAAGCGACGAGATCTTGTTGTAGGCGCCACGGAATTTGAATGCGCCGGCGCGCTGGAGGCACTCGGGCTTGAGCACGATGTGATCGCCGAGCGTGCGCGAGCGGACGACCGGCGTTCGGTGCGCAACGCCGTCGAGCACGCGCGCAGCCGCGCGCACGTCCGCCGGGCCGATCACGCGACCGCGTTGCGCAGCACGCCGATGCCTTCGATCTCGAGCTCGACGACGTCGCCGCGCTGCAGCCAGCGCCCGTCGCCGTGCTCGAGGATGCAGCCGTTCCCAACCGTGCCGGAGCCGATCACGTCGCCGGGGCGGAGAACGGTGTTCTGCGCGGCACGCGCGAGCAACGCGTCCCAGTGGTGGTACATCGCGCCCAGCTCGCCGCGCGAGCGCTCCTCGCCGTTGACGCGGGCGATCATCGCCCCGCTGCTGCCGTCGAACTCGTCGGGCGTGACGAGCACCGGCCCGAGAGACGTCGCAAAGTCCTTGCCCTTGGCAGGGCCGAGCCCGACGCGCATCTCCTGGCGCTGCACGTCGCGCGCCGACCAGTCGTTCAGCACCGTGAAGCCGCCGATCGCTCCATCCGCGCCGATCACCGCTGCGCACTCGAGCTCGTAGTCGAGCTCCTGTGTCCCGTCGGGATAGGGGATCGCGTCGTCCGGGCCGAAGATCGCCGTCGGGTTCGAGAAGTAGAAGACCGGGACCTCGTACCACTCCTGCGGGACCTCCGAGCCACGCTGCCTGCGCGCGTTCGCGATGTGCTCTTCGAACGCCATGAAGTCGCGCACCGCCGGCGGGTGCAGCACGGGAGGGCGCAGGTCGACGTCGGCGAGGGCGTACTCGGCATGCTCGCGCGCCGAGCCGCCGCCGGTGAAGAACGATTGCAGCGTCTGGGCGGCGAGCTGAATCACCTTGTCGCCTTCGATGCGCCCCGGCCAACCGCGCTCGAGCGCGAGCTCCTTGGGCGTGAACATGCAGAGCTTCACGGCTCTGTATGAACTATCACGTCAGCGATGTCAGGCCGTTCGCGCCGAATGCGCTCTTCGATCTGGCTGGCGCGCTGATGCGCCTCGTCGAGGCGATGCGTGCCCTCGAGCCCGAGTGTGAGGAATGCCACGAGCCCGTGAGTCGTGTTCAGGAACCGCAGCTCGCGCGGATCGTTGCCGGTGGCCTCGCGGACGATGCGCCGCACGAGCGCCGCTCCGTCCGTGTCCACCTCGCGTGCTTGTGTCGTCTCGGCGAGCGGCTCAAGGTGCGTCTGCACACCGGCGATGTCGGGCACGGCGGCGCAGATCGCCGACTCGAGCTGTTCTGCAATGTCGTGCGCCTCGTCCAGCGAGAGATCGCCCGGGAGCTTCACGTGCAGCGACAGCTCCGTCCTTCCGTCGACGTCGACCAGCGCGAGATTGTGAACCTCGCGGACGTGCGGCACTGTGAGCGCTGCAGCATGCGCGCGTTCGCGCAGTGTCGCATCCTCGATCGGCTCGACGTGCACGACCACGTCTGCGTGGGGCAACGCACGCTCGACCGCCGCCTCCACGGCGTCGGCGGCGGCGTGCCCCTGTCCCACGGCCGCCGCTGGTGAGACGCCGATCACGATGTCGGCGAACTGCCGGCTGCCCGCCTGGCGCATCCGGATCCGCCGCACCTCGACCGCCGGGCTCAGCTCACCGATCGCGGCGAGCGCTGCAGCCTCGGCCTCCGCCGGCGCGCGATCCATGAGCACGTCGACGTTCGCCTTGATCAGACGCGCGGCGGCGAGCAGCACGAGCGCACCGACGAAGAGCGCTGCGATCGGGTCACCGCTCGGGTGACCGTAATGCGCGAAGACGAGGCCCACCAGCACGGCCACAGAACCGAACATGTCGCTCCCGAAGTGGAGCGCGTTCGACGCAAGGGCCGCACTCTCGTAGTGACGTGCCGTCCGCCATGAGACGATCATGCGACTCAGGTCGATGGCGATCACGACGCCGAGGACGACGAACGCGTACCACGTCACGTGCACGTGACCGTGCGTGACGCCGGCGAGCCGCTCGATCGCCCGCGCCGAGATGAAGAGGCTGACGAGCGACAGGATCCCCGCCTCCGTCAGAGCAGACAGGTGCTCCGCCTTGCCGTGGCCGAACTGATGCGTCACATCGGCCGGACGCGCCGCCAACCGCACTGCGAAGTACGTGAGCAGCGCCGCGACGAAGTCGGTGCCCGAGTGCGCCGCCTCGGAGACGAGGCCGAGGCTGTGCGTTGCGAGGCCGACCGTCAGCTTCAGGACGACGAGGACCGCGGCCGCGGCGACCGAGAGGAGCGCCGAGCGGCGTTGTGGTGTCATTGTGCTCCCGCGCTGAGTGAAGCTAGAGGTTGCCCCGGAGTGCCTGCTCGCGCTCGATCGCCTCGAACAGCGCCTTGAAGTTCCCGTCGCCGAAGCCGCGCGCGCCGTGGCGCTCGATCACCTCGAAGAAGAGCGTCGGCCGGTCCTGCGCCGTCTTCGTGAAGATCTGCAGCAGGTAACCGTCGTCGTCGCGGTCGGCGAGGATGCGCAGCCGCTGCAGGTCGTCCCAGTTCTCGTCGATCGCGCCCACACGCTCCGGTGTCTCCTCGTAGTAGGCGTCGGGCGTCGTCAGGAAGATCACGCCGCGGCGCTGCAACGCCTCGACGGTCTTCACGATGTTCGACGACTGCATGGCGATGTGCTGGGCGCCTGGGCCCTCGTTGAACTCGAGGTACTCGTCGATCTGGCTCTTGCGCTTGCCTTCGGCCGGTTCGTTGATCGGGAACTTGATCTTTCCCTGNNTGGTCCATGCGGCCGAGCTCGACGTTGCCGACGATGTGGTCGATCGCGAGCAGGCCGACACCGTCGTCGGTGCCGTTCGCCGACTCCTGCGCGACGTAGCCCGGCAGGTACGACCCCTCGTAGCCGCTGCGCTCGACGAACGTGTGCACGACGTCGCCGTAGGTTGCGATCGTCGCCAGATCGACCTGGCCGAAGTCGTCCTGCACGACGTGCGGCTCGACGACGCCCTCGGCGCCGCGCGAGACAGCCTCGCGGTACGCCTCCTTGGCATCGGGCACGCGGAGGGCGATGTCCTTCACGCCGTCACCGTGGTTGAACGCGTGGCGGCCGATCGGGCTGTCGCTGCGGATCGCGCTCGTGACGACGAGGCGAATCTCGTTCTGCTCGAGCACGTAGCTCACGCGATCGCGAACGCCCGTCTCCGGGCCCGCGTACGCGGTGCGACGGAAACCGAACGCGTGCTCGTAGTAGTAGGCGGCCTGCTTCGCGTTCCCCACCCACAGCTCGACATGGTCCCAGCCATCCAGCGGCATGAAGTCGGCATTCATGGCTCGGAGTCTATCCCCGCCGTCGCGGGGGTCCCCGCTGCCGCATCGGCCGCCGAGACCTCGTCGAGCGAGCGGCGGAGGTGCTGCTCCTTGACGAAGACCACGGCGATGAACCAGACGACCGCCGACACGGCGGCCGCGGCGAAGAACGCGGGCCGGATCGCGTTCGCGAGGGTCACGCGGGCGCTCTCGGGCAGGCGGTGGATGGTCCCCAGCTCGTTCGCGCCGACCCCTTTCGGCAGGCCGTGGTTCACGAGCACGCCCATGATCGTCACGCCGAGCGTGGCGCCCATCTGGCGGCCGAACTGCGTCAGCGCGGTGGCCGAGCCGATCACCGCCCGCGGCACGGCGTTCTGGACCGAGAGCACGAAGACCTGCATCATCGACCCGATCCCGATGCCGGCGATCACCATGTTCCGCGCCGCCTGCGCGTTCGTCGTCGTCACGCTCATGCGCCAGAGCAGCACCATGCCGATCGTCAGCACGACGGGGCCGAGAATCGCGTTCCAGCGATAACGACCGGTACGCGAGACGAGCTGGCCCATGAGGAGCGACGTCGTGACGGCGCCGAGCATCAGCGGCGTCAGCACGACGCCGGACGAGGTGGCCGAGGTCCCGATCACGCCTTGCACGAAGAGCGGGACGTACGAGATCGTCCCGAACATCGCCATGCCGACCAGCGCCATGCAGGCGACGCTGCCGGCGACGATCGGATTGCGCAGGATCTCGAAAGGCAGGATCGGCTCGCGCGCGCGCTGCTCGACAACGGCAAACGCGGCTAGCAGCACGACGGCCGCCACGAACGAGCCGACGACCTCCACGCTGCCCCACGGATACTGAGTGCCGCCCCACACGAGGCCGAGCAGCAGCGCGCCCACTCCTCCCGCGAGGACGCCGGCGCCGAGCCAGTCGATCGAGTGGTCGGTGAGCGGCGCGCGCCGCGGCATGACGAACGAGATGACGATCAGCGCAAGCCCGCCCACGGGCAGGTTGACGAGGAAGACCCACCGCCAGCTCGCGTTGTCGACGATGAAGCCGCCGACCGCCGGGCCGATGATCGACGAGGCGGCGAACACGGCCCCGATCAGTCCCTGCCACTTGCCGCGGTCGCGCGGCGGGACGATGTTCCCGATCACCGCGAGCGACAGCGGGAACAGGCCGCCCGCGCCGATCCCCTGCACGGCCCGGAAGATGACGAGCTCGGTCATCGACGTCGACGCGCCGCAGAGCGCGGAGCCGAGCAGGAACACGACGATCGCGAAGAGGAATAGGTTCTTGCGGCCGTAGACGTCGCCGAGCTTCCCGTACAGCGGCACCGTCACCGTCGAGGTGAGCATGTACGCGGTGAAGACCCACGAGTACTGCGTGATGCCGCCGAGGTCGCCGACGATCTTCGGCAACGCGGTCGCGACGATTGTCTGGTCGAGCGCGGCGAGGAGCAGCGTCACCATCAGCCCCGCGTAGATCGCGAGGATGCGCCCGATCGTGTAGTTGTAACCGGGCGGCCGGCGACGGAGGCGCTCGCGCAAGGTCACGCCAGATACTTAACCAGCTTAAGTCGTCCTAATCGCCGGGTGGCTCCGGCACGTTGTGGCGGGAGCGCTCGACGAGGACAGCCGAGAGGATCGCAACCCCGCCGACCACCTCCCACCGCGACAGGTGCTCGTTGAGGAGCACGAGGGCGAAGAGGATCCCGAAGAGCGGCTGCATGTTCGAGAAGAGCGACGCACGCGACGGGCCGACGCGGCTGATCGCCGTGAACCACAAGATGTTGGTCAGGAAGAGCGGGCCGATCACCGCGAACGCGATGCAGATCCACATGAGGTGCCCGAAGTGGAAGCTCTGGCCGGCGGTCTGATGCGCGCCGGTGATCGCCAACGGGATCCAACCGAAGAGCAGCACGAGCGAGCTGATCCGAAACGGCGAATAGCGGCGCATGAGCGGCGTGATCAGCACCGAGTAGCCGGCCCAGGTCGCGGCGGTCATGAGTGCGAGCCCGTCGCCGACGACATGCCCCGAGAACCCACCCGAGCCGGAGGCCACGAACCCGACGCCGACGAGCGACACGAGCGCCGCTGCCCAGAAGCCGCGCCCCATTCGCTCGAGCCCGATCACATTCGCCAATACGCCGATGAAGATCGGCGTCGTGCCGAGGAACAGCGTGACCGTCGCCGCCGAGGTCTTGTCGATCGAGTAGACGAAGAAGACTTGGTTGACGAAGATGAACAGGGCGGCGAGCAGCACGAGCCGCATGTCGCGGAGCGCGATCCGGAAGCTCCGCTCGCGAGCGAAGGTGAAGCCCCAGAAGAGGAGCGTGGCCGCGGCGTAGCGGATGGTCGCGTAGGCAAGCGGGTGAAAGCCGTGCGTGAGGACGTACCGCGTGACGGTCGAGTTGAGCGCCCACAGGAGGACCGTGCCGAAGAGCATGAGGTCGACAGCACTTATGCGGCGCATCGCTCGACCCTAGCGATAGGCTCTCGCTCGATGGACCGCGAGCCGACACGCGACGACGTCGACGCCCTCGTCGGGCCGGCGACGCCCCACTTCGCCTTCCAGCTGCGCGCCCGCGTACGGGAGCTCGTCGACGGCTTGCCTGCCGAGCACGAGGTGCGCCGCTACGCCGAGGCTCAGATGCGTCGCCTCGACGACCTCGGCTACGCGTCGTCGAAGGCGGACGAAGGCCAGCGCGAATCGCCCGAGCGGATCGGCTGGGACGAGCTTCCGTCGTCCGCGCCGGTCGACCAGCCCCTCCCCCGCCGCTCTTGAACGTCTTCGTCACGGGCGGCTCGCGCGGCATCGGCCGGGCGATCGCCCTCCGATTCGCACGCGACGGCGCCAAGCGCATCGCGATCGGCTACTTCCGGTCGGACAGCGCGGCAGAGCAGACTGCGTCGGAGCTGCGTGCGCTGGGCGCCGAACCAACGCTCGTGCGCGGCAACATCGGCTCCGAGCGCGTGCTCGAGGAAGTTGCAGCGCTCGGTCCACTCGACGTGCTCGTCCACAACGCGGCCAGCGGCGTGTCGGCGCCCGCGCTCGAGGCAACCGAAAAGCACTGGGACTGGACGATGAACACGAACGCGCGAGCACTGCTGCAACTCGCGCAGGTCGCCGCGCCGCAGATGCCCGCCGGTGCGTCGATCGTCGCGATCTCGTCGCTCGGCGCGCAGCGCGTCCTCGACAACTACACTCTCGTCGGCACCTCGAAGGCGGCGCTCGAGGCGCTCGTGCGCTACCTCGCCGTCGAGCTCGCGCCGAAGATCCGGGTCAACGCCGTCTCGGGCGGCGTCGTCGAAACGGATGCCCTCGACGCGTTCCCAAACCGCGAGGAGATGCTTGCTGCGGGCGCCGCAAACCCGGTCGGCCGTCTCGTCACGCCGGAGGACATCGCGGGCGCGGTCGCATTCCTCTGCTCCGCCGAAGCCGACATGATCCGCGGCCAGACACTGATCGTCGACGGCGGCTTCTCATTGCTCGTCGGCGGGGGTTAAGGGTTCAGCGGCGTGTCGCCTCCCGCCGGGGCGTCGTCCTCAGGCTCGACCTCGACCTCGACCTCGACCTCTCTGTCCTCGTCCTCTTGCTCCTCTTTGTGGTGGATGCTGATGTGCTTCTCGCGCTCAGACTCTGACACTCGAGCTCTCCTTGGGGCGGCGTTAGGAACTTCCCCGGCATCCTGCCGTTTCTAGCCCTGCCGCGTGTGTCGATCCGGCTTGAACACGCGCCCGAAGAGATCGGCGGCGACGTAGCCGGCCATCTTCGGGTTCTCCTGCAGCCGCCGCACCGAGTACTGGTACCAGTGCGTGCCGTAGGGGACGTAGACGCGCAACCGGTGCCCGGCGGCGACGAGCTCGTCCGCGCGGTCGGGGCGGACGCCGAGCAGCATCTGGAACTCGTAGCGCTCGGGCGGTAGGTCGCGCACGATGCGCAGCGCCTCGCCGATCAGGTACT
>PLDP01000228.1 GCA_003136795.1 Actinomycetota bacterium | reverse complement strand
GCGCGTGCGCGCCAGCGCTTCAGCGTCGGGCCCTCGTCGACGAAGACGGCCGCGACGACGAGGTGGTCGCCGTTCCAGTGCAGTTCCGGATTCGACTCGGCGTTCGCGACGGCCGACCGCAGCACCTTCTCGACCTCGATGGCCGCCGCGCGCTCGGTGAACGCGAGGATGGTGCGTGCCTCGGGCACGCTGCGCCCGCGGATGTTGTCCGTGACGAGCCGCGCCTTGCGCGGCGAGATGCGCACGAACTTCGCGGTCGCCTGCACGGTGCGAGGTGATTCGACAGCAGCCATCAGCGCTTCTTCACCTGCGTCTTCTGGTCACCCGCATGGCCGCGGAAGTGACGCGTCGGAGCGAACTCGCCGAGCTTGTGCCCGACCATCTGCTCCGAGATGAACACCGGCACGTGCTTGCGCCCGTCGTGGACCGCGATCGTGTGGCCGACCATGTCGGGGAACACCGTCGAGGTCCTCGACCAGGTGCGGATCATGTTCTTGGAGCCCGAGTCGTTCATCTTCTGGATGCGCGCGAGCAGCCGCTCCTCGACGAAAGGCCCCTTCTTCGAAGATCTACTCATCAGCGCTTGTCCTTCCCGCGGCGACGGCCGCGAACGATCAACTTGTCGGATGCCTTGTGCTTCGAGCGGGTGCGCTTGCCGAGCGTCGGCACGCCCCACGGGGTGACCGGGTGACGGCCGCCCTTGCTCTTACCTTCTCCGCCACCATGAGGATGATCGACCGGGTTCATGGCGCTTCCGCGGACGGACGGGCGCTTGCCGAGCCAGCGGCTGCGGCCTGCCTTGCCGATCGTCACGTTCTGATGCTCGACGTTTCCGACCTGGCCGACGGTCGCGCGACAGGTGAGCAGCACGCGGCGCATCTCGCCCGAAGGGAGACGCAGGGTCGCGTAGCCGCCGTCCTTCGCGACGAGCTGCACGCCGGAGCCTGCGGAGCGCGCCATCTGGCCGCCCTTGGCCGGCTGGAGCTCGACGTTGTGGACGAGCGTGCCCGTCGGGATGTTCTCGAGTGGCAACGCGTTGCCCGGCTTGATGTCGGCGTCGGCGCCGGACTGCACGTATGAGCCGACGCGCACGCCGGCGGGCGCGAGGATGTAGCTCTTGAACCCGTCCGTGTAGTGCAGGAGCGCGATGCGCGCCGAGCGGTTCGGGTCGTACTCGATCGCAGCGACCTTGGCCGGCACGCCGTCCTTCAGGCGCTTGAAGTCGATGATCCGGTAGCGGCGCTTGTGGCCGCCGCCCTGATGGCGCGTCGTGATGCGGCCCGTGTTGTTGCGGCCGCCCTTCTTCGTCAGCTTCTCGGTGAGCGCCTTCTCGGGCTTCGACTTCGTGACCTCCGCGAAGTCGGAGACCGACATGTGGCGACGGCCCGGGCTGGTCGGCTTAAAGCGACGGACTGGCATTACAGCTGCGCTCCTTCAAAGATCTCGATCTTGTCGCCGGCGCGCAGCTGCACGACGGCCTTCTTCCAAGCTGGACGCGCGCCCTTGAAGATGCCACGCCGCTTCGGCTTCGCCTGAACCTTGATCACGTTGACGCGCACGACCTTGACGTCGAAGAGCTCCTCGACGGCCTGGCGGATCTGCGTCTTGTGCGCGTGCGAGTGCACCTTGAACGTGTAGCTGCCGCGCGTCGTTCCGGCGTACGACTTCTCGCTGAGGATCGGTGCGAGGATCACCTGCGAGGCATGCACTACTGCGCCCTCCCCTGGACGAGCGGCAGAGCGGCCTCGGTGACGAGCAGCGAGCGCGCCCAGACGAGTGCGCTCACCTCGAGCTCGCTCGGCCCGATGATCGCGACCCGCTCGAGGTTGCGGAACGACTTACGAAGGTTTTCTTCTTCGTGGAGCGCAACCACAACCAGCGGCGCCTGCAGGCCAGAGCCCTCTACGAGGCCTCTGGCTAGTTTGGTCGACGGCTCCGTGAACGAATCCGCCGAGACAATGGCGATCGTCCCCTCGCTGGCGTGACTAGCCAAAGCCGACCGAAGGGCGGTTTTGGCCGCTTTCTTGTTCACCTTCTGGATGAACTGGCGCGGGACCTTCGCGAAGGTGTGACCGCCGCCCGTGAACTGCGGCGCGCGGATCGTGCCCTGGCGGGCGCGGCCGGTGCCCTTCTGGCGCCACGGCTTCGCGCGGCCGCCCGAGACGAGCCCGCGGCTCTTCGTCGCAACGGTGCCGGCGCGGCGCGCGTTCTGCTCCGCGCGCACGGCCTCGTGCACGAGGTGCGGCTTCACTTCGGCCGCGAACACGGCTTCATCGAGGGTCACCGTGCCGGTGCCGCCCAATTTCGGTGCCTTGGGAGCTGCCACTAGCCGCGCACCTCCACGATGCCGTTCTTCGGACCGGGGACGGCACCCTTGACGAGCAGCAGGTTCCGCTCGACGTCGACGTCGTGCACGGTCAAACCGAGTTGCGTGACGCGCTTGCCGCCCATGCGGCCGGCCATCTTGATGCCCTTGAAGACGCGCGACGGCGTGGCCGACGCGCCGATCGAGCCCGGTTTGCGTTTGTTGTGCGAGCCGTGCGAGCGCGGGCCCGAGCTGAAGTTGTGGCGCTTGATCGTGCCCTGGAAGCCCTTGCCGATGCCGATGCCGGCGACCTTGATCTTGTCGCCCGGCTCGAAGATCGCGACCGTGACGGACTCGCCCTCGCTCGCGCCGTCGATGCCGCCGCGGAACTCGACGAGCTTGCGGTGCGCGCCGACCTTGAACTTCGCGAGGTGGCCGAGCTGGCCCTTCGTGAGCTTGCGGTCGGCGACGGCGTCGAACGCGAGCTGCACGGAGTCGTAGCCGTCCTCTGCCGCGAACTTCACCTGCACGACAGGGCACGGCCCGGCCTCGATCACGGTGACAGGGGTGACTCCCCCGGTCTCCTCGTCGAAGATCTGGGTCATGCCGAGCTTTCTGCCGAGAATTCCCTTGGGCATGGTCTTAAATCAGCACCTTTACAACTTGATTTCGATGTCGACGCCGGCGGGCAAATCGAGCCGCATCAGCTGGTCGATCGTCTTCGGTGTGGGGCTCAGGATGTCGATGAGGCGCTTGTGCGTGCGGATCTCGAAGTGCTCGCGCGAGTCCTTGTCCTTGAACGGACTGCGGATCACGCAGTAGACGTTCTTCTCCGTCGGCAAAGGGACCGGCCCAGTGATCGTCGCGCCGCTGCGCTGCGCGGTGTCGACGATCTGCTGGGCCGACCGGTCCAGCTGTTGGTGGTCGTAGCCCTTCAGGCGGATCCGGATTTTTCCCTGTGCCATGACGGTTTGCTCTCTTCCTACTTGACGATCTCTGTGACGACGCCTGCACCGACGGTGCGGCCGCCTTCGCGGATCGCGAAGCGGAGGCCCTGGTCCATGGCGATCGGCTGGATCAGCGTGATCTCCATGTTCGTGTTGTCGCCCGGCATGACCATCTCCTGGCCCTCCGGTAGCGAAACCGCGCCCGTCACATCCGTCGTGCGGAAGTAGAACTGCGGGCGGTAGTTGTTGAAGAACGGCGTGTGACGGCCGCCTTCGTCCTTCGACAGCACGTAGACCTCGGCCTTGAAGTGCGTGTGCGGCGTGATGGAGCCCGGCTTCGCGAGCACCTGGCCGCGCTCGACGTCCTCGCGCTTGACGCCGCGGAGCAGAGCGCCAGCGTTGTCACCAGCCTGCGCGTAGTCGAGGGACTTCTGGAACATCTCGAGACCGGTGACGACCGTCTTCTCCACCTTCTCGTGGATGCCGACGATCTCGATCTCGTTGCCGACCTCGATCTTGCCCTGCTCGACGCGGCCGGTCACGACGGTGCCGCGGCCCGTGATCGTGAACACGTCCTCGATCGGCATCAGGAACGGCTTGGCGGATTCGCGGACGGGCTCCGGGATGTAGGAGTCGACCGCGGCCATCAGCTCGACGATCTTCTCCTCCCAAGCCTCGTCGCCCTCGAGCGCCTTGAGCGCCGAGACGCGGACGATCGGGATCTCGCTGCCGGGGAACTCGTACTTGTCCAGAAGTTCCTGCACCTCGAGCTCGACGAGCTCGAGGAGCTCCTCGTCGTCGACCATGTCAGCCTTGTTGAGGGCGACAACGATGTACGGCACCCCGACCTGGCGGGCCAGGAGGATGTGCTCCCGCGTCTGCGGCATCGGGCCGTCGGCTGCGGAGACCACGAGGATCGCGCCGTCNNGGCAGTCGACGTGCGCGTAGTGACGGTTCTCCGTCTCGTACTCGACGTGCGACGTGTTGATCGTGATGCCGCGCTGGCGCTCTTCGGGAGCGTTGTCGATCTCGGCGAAGCTCTTCACCTGCCCGCCACCGCCCCGCTTCGCGAGCACGCTCGAGATTGCTGCGGTCAGCGTCGTCTTTCCATGGTCGATGTGCCCAATGGTGCCGACGTTGAGGTGCGGCTTCGTGCGCTCGAACTTCTGCTTGGCCATTCCTTCCTTTCCTTTTACTTAGGACCCCGAGCCTTGCTCGGTGATCTCGCTCGCGATCGACGCCGGCACTTCTTCGTACCGGTCGAATTGCATGGTGAAATCTGCGCGGCCCTGTGACATCGACCGCAGGTCGGTGGCGTAGCCGAACATCTCGCTCAGCGGGACGCTCGCCTTGATCACCTGGGCGTTGCCGACGGGCGTCATCTCCCCGACGCGGCCGCGACGGGAAGCGAGGTTGCCCATCACGTCGCCGACGTAGTCCTCGGGCGTGGTGACCTCGACGGCCATCATCGGCTCGAGCAGCTTCGGCTTCGCGCGCCTCATCGCTTCCTTGAACGCGATCGAGCCGGCGATCTTGAACGCGCGCTCGCTCGAGTCGACGTCGTGGTAGCTGCCGTCGATCAGCTCGACCTTGACGTCCACGACCGGGTAGCCGGCGAGCACGCCGCTCCCCATCGCCTCGCGGATGCCTTCGTCGATCGGCTTGATGTACTCCTTCGGGATCTTGCCGCCGACGATCTTGTCGACGAACTCGTAGCCCTTGCCCGGCTCCTGCGGCAGAAGGTTGATCACCGCGTCGCCGTACTGGCCCGAGCCGCCCGTCTGGCGCACGAACTTGCCCTGAACCTTCTCGGCCGGCTTCGAGATCGTCTCGCGGTAGGCGACCTGCGGGCGGCCGACGTTCGCGTCGACGTTGAACTCGCGCTTGAGGCGGTCGACGATGATCTCGAGGTGGAGCTCGCCCATCCCCGAGATGAGGGTCTGGCCGGTCTCCTCNNGGCGCGCTCTCGATGGCGAGCGTGTCGCCCGTCGTCGTCGACTTGAGGCCGACGCCCGCGGCGATGTCGCCGGCGCCGATCTCGGCGCGCTCCTCGCGGTGGTTCGCGTGCATCTGCAGGATGCGGCTGATCCGCTCGGTCTTGCCGGTGGTCGTGTTCAGGACGCGGTCGCCGGCCTTGATCCTCCCCGAGTAGACGCGGAAGTAGGTGAGCTTGCCGACGTACGGGTCGGACATCACCTTGAAGGCGAGGGCGCTGAACGGCTCGTCCGGCGAGGCGCCGCGCGAGAGCTCGGCCTCGGTCTTCGGGTCGATGCCCATGATCGCCGGCACGTCGAGCGGGCTCGGCAGGTAGTCGATCACGGCGTCGAGCAACGGCTGCACGCCCTTGTTCTTGAACGCGCTGCCGAGCAGCACCGGTGTGATCTCGTCGGCGAGCGTCGCCGCGCGAATCGCGCGCTTCAGCATGTCGGCGGTCACGGAAGCCTCGTCCTCGAGATATGCGCCGAGCACCTCGTCGTCGAAGTTCGAGACGGCATCGACCAGCCGGTGGTGGTACTCCTGCGCCTGCTCCAAGAGCTCGGCCGGAATGTCGGTCGTGTCGAACTCCTCGCCGAGGTCGTCCTTGTAGACGATCGCCTTCATTTCGACGAGGTCGATGACACCGACGTGCTTGTCCTCCTGGCCGATCGGGAGCTGGACCGGGATGGCGTTCGCGCCAAGGCGGTCGACCATCGACTGCACGGCGGCGAAGAAGTTCGCGCCGGTGCGGTCCATCTTGTTGATGAACGCGATCCGCGGCACCTTGTACTTGTCGGCCTGGCGCCAGACGGTCTCGGACTGGGGCTGGACGCCGGCGACGGAGTCGAAGACGGCCACGGCGCCGTCGAGGACGCGCAGGCTGCGCTCGACCTCGACCGTAAAGTCCACGTGCCCGGGCGTATCGATGATGTTGATGCGATGGTTGCGCCACGTCGCGGTCGTCGCGGCAGACGTGATCGTGATGCCGCGCTCTTGCTCCTGCGCCATCCAGTCCATCGTGGCGGCGCCCTCGTGCACCTCACCCATCTTGTGGGTGCGGCCGGTGTAATAGAGGATCCGCTCCGTCGTCGTGGTCTTGCCCGCATCGATGTGGGCCATGATCCCGATGTTGCGGACGCGGTCCAGCGCCACCTCTGTCTCCGTTACAGCCAAAACTCTCCTGTCCCTACCAGCGGTAATGCGCGAAGGCCTTGTTGGCCTGCGCCATCCGATACATGTCGTCTTTGCGCTTGTACGCGTTTCCCTGCTGCTCGAGCGCGTCGATGATCTCGCCGGCCAGCTTGTCGGCCATGTGCTTCTCGCGGCGGTCGCGCGAGTAGGTGACGATCCAGCGCAGCGCGAGCGTGCGGCCGCGGCGCTGAGGCACCTCGACCGGCACCTGGTAGTTCGCCCCACCGACACGGCGCGACTTGACCTCGAGCACCGGCGNNATCGCCTCGGCGGTCGACTTCTTGCCGTCGCGCATCACGCGGTTCATCAGCTGCGTGACGAGCTGGCTGTCGTAGACCGGGTCCGAGATGACCGGACGCGGGGTGATCTCTGCTCTACGAGGCACTAGGACGCGCTCCGTTTGGCGCCGTACTTGGAGCGGGCCTGCTTACGGTCTGCGACGCCCGAGGCGTCGAGCGCGGCCCGGATCACCTTGTAGCGATAGCCCGGGAGGTCCTTGACGCGGCCGCCGCGAACGAGCACGACCGAGTGCTCCTGCAGGTTGTGCCCCTCGCCGGGAATATAGGTGCCGACCTCGAGCCCGTTCGTCAGGCGGACGCGCGCGACCTTGCGCAGCGCCGAGTTCGGCTTCTTGGGGGTCATCGTGGAGACGCGCGTGCAAACGCCGCGCTTCTGCGGGGCTCCCGCGAGCGCTGGGGTCTTGGTCTTCGCAGGCTTCGACTTACGGCCCTTGCGAATCAGCTGATTGACGGTGGGCATCCTGAGACGAGGTCTCCTCTTGCGGGTCGTATGCAGACGGGAAGGCAGGGGGAGCGCACGAAAGCTTGCTCCCTCCGAGCCGGCGGGCATGGTACCGGACCCGCTTGGGGCCTGCAAACGAGGTACGCGCGCTGATCACGCTTTTGCGGCATGGCTTTCCGCCGAGCGCGTCACTACAGTGAGTGATCTTGCGGTGACCCTCCTCGTCCTCATCTGCGCAGTCGGGGTCGCGCTACTGACGGCAGCCGGGGCGGCGGTCTCAGTCTGGCGCGTACGTGCGTCTGCCGACGCCCAGGTTGCGGACGCCGTCGCCCGGATGGCCGCGGGAATGCACGAAACCATGCGGGATCTGGCCGATGCGGTCGACACCGCCCAGAACGCCTCGCGGGCCGACCGCTTCGTCGGGGAGCTCGCCGCCTCGCTCGACCTGGACGAGGTGACGGAGCGCACCCTGGAGGCGGCGGCCGCCGTGACCGGGGTCGAGGCGGCGGTGATCGACGCCGGGGCCCCCGAGGGCGGCCGGCTGAACGCGACGGTCGGGATCGCCGCCGAGGAGGCGGCTCGCACCGCGATCAACGTGCCGGAGAACGACAACCTGCGGGCGGTCGAGATCACCTACCGCTACCGAATCGACGACGTCGACGCCTCGGCGCCGGTCGTCCGCTCCGGGGTAATCCTTCCCATGCGCTCCGACGGCCTGCCGGTCGGCTCCCTCTCGGCCTTCACCCGCTCCTCGCACCGGCAGCTCTCGGACAGCGAGATCGACGAGCTCGAGCGGCTCGCATTCCGGGCCGGCCCGGCGCTCGAGAACGCGCGGCGCTATGCCGAGGCGCGGGCACTCGCGGATCTCGACGCGCTGACGAACGTGCACAACCGGCGGTACTTCCACGAGACGCTCGCCCGCGAGGTCGCCCGCGCGCAGCGCTACCAGCGCCGCCTCTCGCTGATCGTCTTCGACCTCGACGACTTCAAGGCGGTCAACGACCGCGTCGGTCACCTCGCCGGGGACGCCGTGCTCGCCGAGGCCTCCGAACGGATGCTCTCGGTCGTGCGCTCGGCGGATGTCGCCTGCCGGGTCGGCGGCGACGAGTTCGCGATCGTGTTGCCGGAGTCGTCCGGCGAGGACGCGGAGCTGCTGGCCGGCCGGATCGCGCGCGCGATCAGCGTGCGCCCGATCGGCGCGGCCGGAACGCTCTTCCTCTCCGCCGGCGTCGCAGAGCTGCGGCCGGGCGACCGCCCGAACGACCTGTTCGAGCGGGCCGACGAGGCGCTCTACCGGGCGAAAGAGCTCGGCAAGGCGCGCACCGTCATGGCCGAAAGCGCCTCGTAGGAACCCGGCTCCCGCGCAGCGGAACCAGGTTCAACCGAGGCTCAGGTACGGCAGCCAGTCGGTCAAGTCGACGGTCGCAGGCTGCGGCGGCTGGTCGTGCTGGCAGGTCAGGCTCGCGAGGCTCTGGTTCTCGCGCTGCAGCGCCCAGATCGCGAACGCGGCATCGCGCTCCTGCGCGCCGAAGGCGCGACGGACCGACGGCACAACCTGTGCGAATGGGAACGAGCCGAGCGGCGCCGCCTCGCCGAGCGCCGTCACCTTCACCCCGTCAATCGTCACCGTCTCGCCCGCGTCGAGCGCGATCAGCCGGCCGGGCGCAACGGCGGTCACTGCGATCCCGGTGCGCAGGTTGCCGAGCCACGGCACGGCCTTGGCGGCACGCACGGGACGCGCAAGCGTGGCGGAGTACGTGTCGTACCACTGCTGCAGCCCTGTCTCGGTCGGCGCGGCCACGTGCAGCGTCGCCTCGACCGCGCGACGGCGCAGCTCGTCCGCAAGGATCATCCGTGCGAGCGCCGGCGTCGCCTTGGCGCGAGCGAGCGCTGCGAGATAGGCGGCCCGGCTACCGCCGAAGTGGTCGAGGATCGTGTCGATCTCCGCTTGGGAGAGGAGCTTCGAGTCGACGGGCGCGGCTCCGGCGAGCACCGCGTGCTGAAGCTCCGCCGAGTACGCCAGCTCGCGGTTGCCCGTCAGGCGGCTGAGCGCCGCGACGTCGCTGGCCAGCAACTTGGTCGCGCCGAGCAGGCAGAGCGTTCCCGCCGGCAGCGTTGTGCCGACGTCGAGCGACGGGTCGAAGTCCTGACCGGCAAGCGCCGGCGCGTCGCAGAGCGAGTGGTCGCGCGTCCACAGCCAGACGCACGCGACCTTCGGCTTGTCGGGGTCGTTGCCGGCCGGGTTGAACGCCGCCCACCCCCACGACCAGATGCTCGCCAGGTGCAGCTCGCCCGCCACTTGTTTCGAGGCGATCGCCTCCCACTTGACGACATCGAGCCAGCTGGAGAGCCCCAGTCCCTCGCGGCCGCCTGCCTTCGGGGTGGAGCTGAACGTCAGCATCATCCCGAGCCGGTCCGTCGGCACGCCGATCTGGATCAGATCCTCCATGCGCGTGCGCATCGTCGCGCGCAGCCGGCGGCTGCCCGCCGTCGCGCCCTGCGCCGAGATCTGCGGCCCCGCGAAGTAGACCTCCGGGACGATGTCGGCCACCTGCGACGCGGCCAGCCACCACGCGTCGGCATCTGCGTCATGGGTGTACGGGCGGTTCGAAAGGAGCAGGAACGGCCGCGCACCGCGCTCGGCAAGCCGCTGCAGATAGGCGAGGACGTTCGCGCGGTACTGCGCGGTCGTCGCGGTCCAGGGCGTCGGCAGCTGCGCCCCGAAGAGCTCGTTCTCGGCGATCAGCGGGTTATCGCACCCGGACGACGCGACCGCGGCGTCGAAGAGCTTGTCCGCGCGCGCCTGGATCAGCGACGGATCGGCCGGCTTCGACGGCGTCCCGACGCGGTTGTTCAGATACAGGTCGAAGTAGACGGTCTGCGCGCCCTTGGCGCGCAGCTGCGGCGGGACGATCAGGTTCGACGCCGCCGCGACGATGCCCGGCCGCGCGAAGATCGTCGACCAGAACGGCACCATCCCGTCGGCGTAGTCGACCCACAGCGGCTGCGTCTGCGGCAGCCCGCACGGCAGCGGCAAGGGTGCAGCGGGACCGCCGCCGCG
>PLDP01000009.1:1469-4827 GCA_003136795.1 Actinomycetota bacterium | reverse complement strand
CCGAGCGCCCAGGCCGGCACCTCCTGCACGCACAAGACGTCGGGTGCGTCCTCGGTCGCGAGCTGGATCATCTCGTCGAGGAAGCCCGCCCGCTGCGGGGGGACGCTGTTTCCGTGGAAGAGGTTCCAGCTTCGTACCAGCACGCGCCTAAGCTACTTCAGGTGCACGTCCTTCTTGCTGACCCGCCGGCGTTCACGCCCTGGTACGACCACGAGCTGGCGGCTGCTCTCGCCCGCGCGGGGGCAGACGTCGAGCTGCAGACGTCGAGGTTCCGCTTCGGCGCGGTACCGGCAGCCGACGGCTATCGCCGCAGCGAGCGGTGGTATCCCCTCTCGTCGCGCCTCTTCCGCCGCTCGCGCCTGCGCCTGCCGTTGAAGGCGCTTGAACATCTGGAGGTGATGCACTCGCTCTCGCGGGCGCGCGCCGACGTGCTGCACCTGCAATGGCTCGCACTGCCGCAGGCCGACGTGCATCTGCGCTTCCGCTCGCCGTCGGTGTTCACGGCGCACGACCTACTGCCACGGCGGACGGCGTCCCGCACCGACCTGTGGCGCCGTCTGCTCGGCCGCTTCGACCGGGTCGTCGTGCACACGGAGCGCGGCCGCGAGACGCTCGCCGCGCTCGGCGTCGACGCCAGGGTCATCCCGCACCCGGTCTACCCGAGCGCCGCCGAGCACGCGGACGACGGCGCGACGTTGCTCGCGCTCGGCGTGATCCGTCCGTACAAGGGGCTCGCGGACGCGATCGAGGCGACGCGGCGCCTGCCGGATGCGCGGCTGCTCGTCGCGGGCGATCCGGCGATGCCGTTGGACGACCTGCGCGGCGCCGAGCGCGTCGAGTGGCGTCTCGGCTTTCTCTCGACGGCGGAGCTCGACCGGGCGCTGTCCGAGGCGACGGTCGCAGTGTTTCCCTACCGCGCCGAGCTCGACCAGTCCGGCGCGCTCCTGCAGGCGCTCGGCGCCGGCGTGCCGGCCGTCGTCTACGACGTGGCTGGCCGCGGAGAGCCCGTGCGCGCCTACGGCGCCGGGCGCGTCGTGCCCGCCGGCGATGTCGAGGCGCTCACAGCCGCCGTGGGCGAGCTGCTCGCGGACCCGGCCGCGCTGGCGGCGGCGCGGGCTGGCGCAGAGCGCGCGCGGGCCGAACTGACCTGGGACGCGTCCGCCGCACAGCACCTCGCTCTCTACCGGGAGCTCGCCTGATGTTTCGCCGCGCTCGCTTCGCCGAGCTGATCTAGTCGCAGCTCGACCTCTTCGAGCAGGACCAGCGCGCGGTGATCGACGAGACCGACGCGCGCCTCGAGGCGTACAACCGCGCCGGACGCGACGAAGCCGAAGAGCTGTATGGCGACTACCTCGATGCCGTCGAGACGGGCACGGAGCTCCTCGCCGACATGCGCGACCACTACGCGCAGTCCCTCGACGAGCCCGACGGCTACCTGCGCGAGTTCAACAAGGCCGTCGCGCGACGTTTGCCGCCCTTCGCCCTGGAGATCGAGAACACGTAATGGCGGAGCGCATCGAGGACTACGCTCTCGTCGGCGACCTGCAGACCGCGGCGCTGGTGGGCCGGGAGGGCTCGGTCGACTGGCTCTGTTTCCCGCGCTTCGACTCCGGCTCGTGTTTCGGCGCCCTGCTCGGCACGCACGACCACGGCCATTGGAGCATCTCGCCGGTCGCAGGCGGTCCGGCCACCGACCGTCGCTACCGCACCGACACGCTGATCCTCGAAAGCGAATGGCAGACCGCGACGGGCCGCGTCCGCGTGATCGACTTCATGCCGCCGCGCGGCCATTCGCCCGACATCGTGCGGATCGTCGAAGGGCTCGATGGGACTGTCGAGATGATGACCGAGCTCGTGATCCGGTTCGACTATGGCTCGGTCGTCCCGTGGGTTCGCCGGCTGGACGACGACACGCTCGTCGCGATCGGTGGCCCGGATGGCCTCGCGCTGCGAACGCCCGTCGACCTCGAGCCGGAAGGCATGACGCACACCGCCAGGTTCGCGGTGCATGCGGGCGAGCGCATTCCGTTTGTCCTCACATGGTTCCCGTCGCACCATCGGCCGCCGCAACCCGTCGACGCGGAGCGAGCGCTGCGGGAGACGGAGGCCTACTGGCTGAAATGGGTCGAAAGTTGCGTGTACGAGGGTGAGTACCGCGACGCGGTTCACATCTCGCTCGCCGTGCTGAAGGCGCTCACCTACCTGCCGACGGGCGGCATCGTCGCGGCACCGACAACGTCGCTGCCGGAGGAGATCGGCGGCGTGCGCAACTGGGACTACCGCTTCTGCTGGTTGCGCGACGCAACGTTCACGCTGCTTGCGATGATGAACGCCGGGTTCACCGACGAGGCCCGAGCCTGGCGCAACTGGCTGCTGCGTGCCGTCGCGGGCGATCCTGCGAACGCACAGATCCTCTACGGCGTCGGCGGCGAGCGGCGCGTCATGGAGCGTGAGCTCGAGTGGCTGCCCGGATATGCGGGCTCGGCGCCGGTGCGCGTGGGCAACGCCGCGCACGAGCAGTTCCAGCTGGACGTCTACGGCGAGGTGATGGACGCGCTGCACCAGGCGCGGATCGACGGGCTGCCGGCCGACGACCATGCCTGGTCGCTCCAGCGCGCGATCATGGACTTCCTGGAAGGCGCCTGGGAACAGCCAGACGAGGGAATCTGGGAGGTGCGCGGACCACGCCGGCACTTCACGCACTCGAAGGTGCTCGCGTGGGTTGCGTTCGACCGTGCCGTCAGCGGGGTCGATCGGTTCGACCTACCGGGGCCCGTCGACCACTGGCGCAGGGTGCGCGACGAGCTGCATCGCGAGATCTGTCGGGAAGGGTTCAACGTCGAGCTCAACTCGTTCACGCAGGCCTACGGCTCGGACGAGCTCGACGCGTCGACGCTGCTGATCCCGCTCGTCGGCTTCCTGCCCGGGAACGACCCGAGGGTGCTCGGGACGATCGATGCGATTCAGCGCGACCTGACGCGCGACGGCTTCGTCGAGCGCTACCGGTCGAGGGAGCACAACGAGGTCGACGGACTGCCCGGCGGTGAAGGTGTGTTTCTACCGTGCTCCTACTGGCTCGTCGACGCGTTGCTGATGGCAGAGCGAGACGACGAGGCGCGCGCCCTCTTCGAACAGCTGCTCACGATCCGCAACGATCTCGGGCTCCTCTCCGAGGAGTACGACCCGGCGGCGAAACGACTGCTCGGCAACTTTCCGCAGGCGTTCACGCACGTCGGTCTCGTCAACTCGGCGTACAACCTCTCGCACCACACGGGCCCGATCGACCAGCGCACGCGCTAGGGCTGAACCTGGTTGCCGGCGAAGCCGGAACCAGGTTCACGTCTTCAGCGACCTTCGG
>PLDP01000009.1:0-1420 GCA_003136795.1 Actinomycetota bacterium | reverse complement strand
CGGTGCTGCTCGTAGACCTTCGACGGGATGATCAGGTTCGCCTGGCCGTGCTCGTCCTCGAGCAGCATGAAGACAATCCCGTTCGCGGTCGCTGGGCGCTGGCGGGCGATCGCCATGCCTGCCACTTCGATCCGCGTGCCGTTCGGGGTGTCCGCCAGGTCAGCGCTCGTCGCGACTCCGGCCGGCAGGTGCGGGCGCAAAAGCTGCAGCGGATGAACGCCGACCGAGAGCGAGGTGTGCTTGTAGTCGGCGAGCATCCGCTCCCACGGCGTCTGCTCCGGCAGCTCGGGAATCTCGGCGGTCGGCTCGAGCGGCAGCGCGAGCTGCCGGTTGCCGCCGGGAACCGTCTCGCCGCGCGGGGTGACGCCGAGACGCCACAGGAGCTCGCGTCGCGGCCCCCACTCGTCGCACGCGCCNNCGGTAGGGCTGCTGTGCGACCACCGACTGCGCTTCTGCCTCGCCGACCGACTGCACGTAGGCGAGCCCGACCCGCACCGCGGCGCCGTCTTCGATGTCGCACTGGGCTCCCGAGTGGTTGATGTGAGGCGCGCGCACCTCCACCCCGCGCCGCTGCGCGTCGCGCACGAGCGATGCCGGCGGGTAGAAGCCCATCGGCTGCGCGTTCATCAGCGCGCACAAGAACTCCGGCGGGTAGTAGCGGCGCAACCACGCCGACTGGTAGGCGAGCAGGCCGAACGCGGCCGCATGCGACTTCGGGAAGCCGAAGCCGGCGAAGCCGACGAGCTTGTCGTAGATCGCGTGCGCGGTCGCCTCGTCGATGCCTTTCCCGAGCGCCCCCGCGATGAAGCGCGGGCGCCACGCTTCGATGGCTTCCACGCTGCGCTTTCTGCTCATCGCGCGGCGCAGCCCTTCGGCCTCNNTCGAAGGTGGGATCGGCGCGCTTCGCATGCCGGTGCTTCACATACGGATGGACTGCCTTGCCCTGAATCGGCCCGGGGCGCACGAGCGCGACCTGCACGGTCAGGTCGTCGAGGTTCTCCGGCCGCGTCTGCAGCAGGCTCTGCATCTGCGCGCGGCTCTCGATCTGGAAGACGCCGACGGTGTCTGCCCGCTGGATCTCCTCATACACCCCTTTGTCGTCCAGGGGAATGCGCGAGAGGTCGATCGTCTCGCCCCGCAGCCGCGCGATGCGGTCGATCGCGTCCTCGACGGCCGAGAGCATGCCGAGGCCGAGCAGGTCGATCTTCAGGAAACCGGCGTCGCCGCAGCTGTCCTTGTCCCACTGGCAGATCTGCCGTCCCGCCATCGCGGCGGGCTGCACCGGCACGAGGTCGATCAGCGGCCGCGTCGAGATGACCATGCCGCCCGGGTGCTGGCTGATGTGGCGCGGCAGCCCGGCGATCGCCTTCGTCAGCTCGCGGAACGCCGCCCAGCGCGGGCCGGCGTGCGTGCCGGGCAC
>PLDP01000254.1 GCA_003136795.1 Actinomycetota bacterium | reverse complement strand
CGGCCGCCGAGATCAACCGCGCGCTCGTCGAGGCAGGCATCGCCGTGTCGCGGCTCGAGCCCGCCCGCGCGACCCTCGAGGAGAAGTTCCTCGAGATCACGTCGAGACTGGAGGGCAACGCGTGACGCTTGTCTCCGCCGAGATCCTGAAGCTGCGCCGCCGCCGCGGCCTCATGATCTGGTCGCTGATCCTCACGGTCGGCTGCGTGCTGGTCGCCGAGGTCGTGCTCGTCGTCCTCCACGCCGTGAATGCCGCGCACCACGGTCCGGCCGGCGGCGCGGAGAACTTCAAGGGCGTCATCTTGCTGCTCACCGGCCTCGGCAGCGTCGCCGCGATCATCATCGGCGCGACAGCCGGAACGCAGGACGTCGCGAACGGGGTCTTCCGCGACCTTGTCGTCACCGGCCGCAAGCGCACCACGCTCTTCAACGTGCGCGTCCCCGGCGCGTTGTGTGTCTTCCTGCCGATGCTCGCGCTCGGGTTCGCGCTCGCGATCGCCGTAGCCTTCGCGTTCGCCGGGAACCTGCCTACGCCGTCGGCATCCAACATCGCGAAGTACGCTGAGTACGGCCTCGTGATCACCGCGATCAACATCGTCATGGCGGTCGGTCTTGCGTCCTTCGCAAGCTCACGGGTCGTCGTCGGTGTGCTGATCGCCTGGAACGCGATCGTCTCGCACATCCTGATCAGCATCGGCGTGCTCGGGAGCGCGCGCAAGCTGATCGACGTGGCGGCCGCCGAGCACTTCGTCCCACGCGGCAGCAACAACACGACGATCGCGATGTCGACGGCGACTGCTCTGNNCGCGTCGACGCCTAGAACGGCTTAGGTCTCGCCGAGATACGTCTTGCGCACCTGCTCGTTCGTCTTCAACGCGGCCGCGGTGTCGGCGAGCACGATGTGGCCGGTCTCGAGCACGTAGCCGCGGTGCGCGTGGTCGAGCGCCATGAGGGCGTTCTGCTCGACCAGGAGGATCGAGGTTCCCTGCTCGTTGATCTGCTTGATGATGTCGAAGATCCGCTCGACGAAGATCGGCGCGAGACCGAGTGACGGCTCGTCGAGCAGCAGCAGCTTCGGCCGCGCCATCAACGCCCTGCCGATCGCGCACATCTGCTGCTCGCCGCCCGACAGCGTCCCGGCCTTCTGACCGCGCCGCTCCTGCAGGCGCGGGAACAGCTCGAAGACGCGGTCCATGTCGTTCTTGATCTCGTGCCGGTCCTTGCGCTGGAACGCGCCCATCTCGAGGTTCTCGGTCACCGTCATGCGCGGAAAGAGCCGCCGGCCTTCCGGCGACTGCGCAATACCGCGCTTGACGATCTCGTGCGCGGGCACCGCAGTGATCTCGCGCCCCTGGAACCGGATGTGACCCTGCCGTGGACGGTTGAGCCCGTTGATCGAACGCAGCGTCGTCGACTTGCCGGCACCGTTCGCACCGAGCAGCGTGACGATCTCGCCTTCGTGCACCTCCAGCGAGATGCCCTTCAGCGCGTGGATCGAGCCGTAATACGTATGGATGTCCTCGATCTGCAGGATCGGAGTCGCGCCATTCGTAGAGCTCATGCGAGTCCCTGCCTCTTCATGTCCTCGACTGCCGCCTTCCCGAGATACGCCTCGATCACGCGCTCGTTCTGCTGCACCTCGCGCGGCGTGCCCTCTGCGATCTTCTCGCCGTAGTCGAGCACCGAGACNNACGAACGCCGTGAACTCGGCGGACTCCTGCGGGTTCATGCCGGCCGTCGGCTCGTCGAGCAGGAGCAACTGCGGCTCGGTCGCGAGCGCGCGGGCGACCTCGAGCCGGCGCTGGTCGCCGTAGGGCAGGTTGCGCGCCGTCTCGAGCGCCTTGCGCCGCAGGCCGGTGTACTCGAGCAGCTCGAGCGCGCGCTCGCGCGCCTGCTTCTCCTCACGCTTGACAAACGGCGTGCGGAGGACGGAGCTGAAGACGTTGGCTTTCAACCGGGCATGCATCCCGACCATCACGTTCTCGATCGCCGTCATGTTCTGGAAGAGACGGATGTTCTGAAACGTGCGCCCCATGCCACGCGCGGTGATCGCGTGCGGCGGCTTGCCGGTGACGTCCTCGCCGAGGAACAGAATCTGCCCGGCGGTCGGCTTGTAGACGCCGGTGAGCATGTTGAAGAACGTCGTCTTGCCGGCGCCGTTCGGGCCGATCAGCGAGATCACCTTGCCACGCGGCACGGTGAAATCGACATTGTTGACGGCGACCAGGCCGCCGAACTCCTTCCGCACGCCGGTCGCGACCAGGACGTCTGTCTCATTGGTCCCGGCGCTCACGCGTCGGTCCCCGAGTGTGCGATGTCGTAGAGCGGCTCGTCGTGCACGCCTTCGTGCAGCTCCGCCGCGCGGCGTCTCGACGGGATCAGCCCTTCCGGCCGGAAGAGCATGACGACCAGGATGATCACTCCGTAGATCCCGGACGCATACAGCGGCACCTGGATGTTCGGATGATGGTTGCCGAGATGGATGTTCGAGTTGATCCACGCGCCGGTGTTCGCGAGCCCCTCTTCGTTGAGGTACGCGAGGAATGCGCCACCCACGATCACGCCCCAGATGTTCCCCATCCCGCCGAGGATCACCATGCAGAGGATGAACACGGAGATGTTGAAGTAGAAGTCGCCGGGGAACGTCGCGCTCTTGAACACCGCGTAATACGCACCGGCGACGCCACCGAAGAACGCGCCGCTCGCGTACGCCCACGTCTTCGTTCGCATCAGCGGGATCCCCATCGCGGCTGCTGCGGTCTCGTCCTCGCGGATCGCGATCCACGCGCGGCCGAGACGGGAGTACTGGAGACGAAGCGAGCAGAAGACGGTGAAGAGCAACAGAACGATCGCCGTCCAGAAGAAGAGGTCGGTCGACTGGATCTGGTGGCCGAGGTACTTCGCGTTACAACACGAGAGGTAGTTCGCCGGCAACAGCCCGCCCGTCCAATGGGACAGCTGGTTGCCGAAGCCGATCGAGTCGAGCGGGGTGATCCCGTTTGGCCCGTTCGTCAGGTTGAAGCCGGTGCCGACGAAGTTGTCGCTGTTGCGCGCGACGTCGTAGATGATCTCGCCGAAGCCGAGGGTGACAATCGCGAGGTAGTCACCGCGCAAGCGCAGCGTCGGCAGGCCGATGATGATCCCGAAGAGGGCGGTGATGACGCCGGCGAGGAGCAGCAGCAACCAGATCGTGACGTGGATGCCGGGTAGCTTCGGGTCGATTCCCACCGCGCCGAAGTGCCAGGTCACGTTCGCGAACTGCAGCGATGCGAACCAGGCGGCCGTGTACGCGCCAGTGGCGTAGAACGCGACGTAGCCGAGGTCGAGCAGCCCGGCGTAGCCGACCACGATGTTCAGGCCGACCGCCATCATCACGAACACGATCATGTAGACACCGGTTGAGACGTCCGGCCAGACCCCGAACACGGGGATCGTGAACATCTTCTCCTCGTAGAAGGGATAGAGGACGGCCAGCACGATCGCGACCACCGGGATCGCCCAGGTCCGGTAGCGCTTCGGGATCCAGAAGAGCCCGAACCCGATCACGAACGTCGCTGCGAGCGACCACTGGGTCGCGACCAGGAAGACGAGCACGATGAGTGCCTGGCCGGCGAGCTTCCACGGCAGCGCCGGCATGCGGTTCGTCCAGTAGATCGCCGAGATGGTGAGCACCGCGTATGCAAGCGCGTGGTCCACGAAGTAGAGGAGCACCGCCAGCACGATCTCGGAGCCGATCGCAACGCCCGCGCGCTGCCGGTACGGCATCGCCTGCCAGCGCGCCCGCAACCGGTTGCGCACGCCGATCACATCGGCCGGCGACTCCGTCGAGCCTACGTCGCTCGTCATCCGCCCTCCGGTGTCCGTTCGCCGAGGAGCCCTTCGGGCCGGAAGACCAGGATCAGGATCAGGATCGTGAAGACGATCGCCTCGGTCCAGTCCGAGCCGGGCGCGTGCCAGCTGAGACCCTCGTTGAACGCCTGGATGCAGCCGATCAGGATCGCGCCGAGGACGGCGCCCGGCAGGTTGCCGATGCCGCCGAACACGGCAGCGGTGAACGCGATCAAGCCGAGCTGGAAGCCCTGGTCGAACCGCACGGTCGTCACGTACAGCGAGTAGAGAAGACCGGCGGCACCCGCGAGCGCGCCGGCGATCAGGAACGTGAACGAGATCGTCCGGTTCACGTTGATGCCCATGATCGCCGCGGCTTCCTTGTCCTGCGCGGTAGCTCGCATCGCCTTCCCTTGGCGGGTCTTCTGCACCAGGTAGAGCAGGGTGAGCAGCACGGGCACCGTGATGCAGACGACGATCAGCTTGTCCCACTCGTAGGCGATCCCGTAGAACGAGAAGATCTGCGACTGAGGGAAGACGCTCGGAGCGGTGATGTAGTTCGGGCCCTTCCAGGCGAGACCGACGTTCTCGATGATGAAGCTGACGCCGATCGCGGTGATCAGCGGAGCCAGGCGCGGGGCGCCGCGCAGCGGGCGGTAGGCGACGAACTCGATCGTGGCGTTGAGCAAGCCGCACGCGAGCAGCGTCAGGAGGAGCGTCGCGATCACGATCGGCACGGTCACGATGCCCATCCCGTGCTTGAGGCCGAAGAAGTGCGTGCCCATCGTGATCGCGAACATGCCGCCGAGCATGAACACGTCGCCGTGCGCGAAGTTGATCAGCTCGAGGATGCCGTAGACGAGCGTGTACCCGAGCGCGACGAGCGCATAGACGCAGCCCGTCGTGATCCCGATCAGGAAGATCGTCATGAACTCGGACGGCGCCTTGACCGCGTTGACGGCGAGCCAGAAGAGGAGCAACGCGACGAAGAGCAGCCCAAACGTCGAGATCAGGCTCGGCCGCTTGAAGCGGGTCGCTAGCGTCGGTGCGGAAGCATCTGCGGCCACAGGTTCAGGCGACTTTACTGCGTCGAGCCACAAAGTCCTATCCCGGTCCTTCCTCGCCGCCTGAGAAGATCTGGAGCTTCGCTTCCCGGCCCCGGCGACAGCCGCCCGCGCAGAAGAGAGGGCTACGATCTGTCGGCAAGCCGAAGTGGCGGAACTGGCAGACGCGCCGGACTCAAAATCCGGTTCCCTCCGGGGAGTGTGGGTTCGATTCCCACCTTCGGCACCTGATCGTCGAACGCCGCGGAGCAGGTTCGGACGAAGCGCGCGGTGGGATTCCTCCAAGATGGAAGGGATGCCGTACCGCACCTTCTTGAACGTCCAGGCCGCGCTTGCGGCGGCGCTCGGGGCGTTCGGCTTCTGGGCCCTCGCCGCCGGCGAGAGCTTCGGCTCGGGGTTCACCGGCGCGTTTTCTCCGCACTTCGGGGTCGACGGACTGACCGCGTTCTTCCTCGGCACGCTCGGTCTCGTGGCCGCCCCCACGCTCGCGTTCGCCTCGCGTTACCTCGACGACGATGCCGCAGGACACGCGATCGGCGTGCTCACCGGCGTGTTCGTGCTCGTCCTCGCCGAGGTGCTGTGCGCGCGCGACCCGCTCACGTTCCTCGCCGGCTGGGAGCTCATGACACTGCTGCCGGCGGCGATCATCCTCGTCTCGCGCAGCGACGACCAGGCACGGCGCACTGTCTTCTACTACTTGGCGATCACGCATCTCGCCGGCGCCGGAACGTGGGTGGCGGTGCTGCTCGCAGCTCACGTCGGCGCCCTCGACTCGAGCGGCGCCGTGACACAAGGCTCGGCGCTGCAGATCGCGATCGCGTTCGCCGCACTCATCGGCATGGGCACCAAGGCGGGCCTGATGCCGATGCACAGTTGGCT
>PLDP01000043.1 GCA_003136795.1 Actinomycetota bacterium | reverse complement strand
CTGCCTGGTCGAGCGGGTCACGATACGAGTTCGTGCCGTAGCTCGAGTGCAGCGAGAAGTTCGCGACGCGGATGTTGTACTGCGCCTTGTGGTCGAGGATCCACTGGCAGGCGTTGATGACGTCGGACGTCAGCGCCTCGCCGTTTTGATCCATCACCTTGATCGAGACGAGCGGTGCTCCAGGCGAGGCGCCGGCGAGGTTGGGTGCGGCGCCTGCCGCGATCCCGGCCACGAACGTGCCGTGGCCGGCCTGGTCGTCCATCGAGGTGTTGCCGGCGAGTGTCGAGAGGTTGACGCTCGCGACCACACGGTTCCCGAAGTCCGACCGCGACTGGATGCCGGAGTCGACGATCGCGATCGCCGGGATCTTGCCGGCGTACGTCGTCAGGTCACCGGGCCACTGGAGGGCATTGCCCGACTCGTACGGCCACTGCTGAGTCGATGCCACGCTCGTCACCGAGCCCGAGAGCTGAACCGGTGCATTCGGCGTCACGAAGATGCCGGGCACGGTCTGGAGCTTCGCCACGAGCTTCGCGGGAAGCGACAGGCTGAGGCCGCCGATGAGGCTCAGGTTCTGCTCGCCGCTGACGTCGCTGCTCTTCGCCGCGACTTTCGTCAGCCACGCGTAGACCTTGTCCGCAGTCGCGGTGCCGCCCGAGCTCGTGATGATGACGCTGATCTTGGCGTTCGGTGTCGACGAGGCCTGATTGAGCAGGCCCTTGTCGACCCAGGTTGCCTTGCTGGTGCCGCTTGCGGCCACAGGGGCCGGCGGTGCCGCAGGAGCCGGAGCCGCTGCAGGAGCCGGGGCTGCTGCAGGAGCCGGAGCCGCTGCAGGAGCTGCCGTGGGAGCCGGGGCTGCCGCGGGAGCCTTCGCGGGCGCCTTGGCAGGTGCCTTCTTCGCAGGCGCCTTGGTGGGTGCCTTCTTCGCAGGCGCCTTTGCAGGTGCCTTCGCAGATGCCTTCTTCGCCGGCTTGGCCGGCGCCTTGATCTTCGCCGGGACAGATGCCCGTGCAGAGACCGGAGCCTTGTGACTGGGGGATGCCGTCGCAGCGAGCGGAGCCGCAAGTGCGACCGCCGCGATCAAAGCGACGAGCATGCCGCGACCGCCCTTGCCCCAGAGCACGCTGGAGCGGTCACCGCCCCTGCCGCCGGTGCCCCAGAGCGCGCTACCGCGCTCGCTCCGTGCACCGCGCTCGTTGAACTGAGACATTCACTCTCCTTTGTCGCGCCGTGGCGCGAGCCGCAGATTCCGCAGACGGGGTCCCCGAAGTGCCGCAGGGGATTGCCCGATCGGGTCGGAACCTACGGCGGATCCGGGTACGCGCCGTCCCCCCTTA
Organism: Actinomycetota bacterium; assembly: GCA_003136795.1. GTDB lineage: Bacteria > Actinomycetota > Thermoleophilia > Gaiellales > Gaiellaceae > PALSA-600. The sequence goes on along the minus strand of PLDP01000043.1, from coordinate 23,562 downwards.
GGGTGAAGCGTCGTACAGTTCACTCGAACGGGGGACTCCGGCTACCGTTCGCCTCCGCGTGCGTCCTCCGATCCCGCTTGCGCTCGAGTCGGCCGCCCTGCGCGCCGTGGGCGCCCTCTCGCGTGTCGCGGGCCGCGGCGGCGGCACGACGCTGCCGGGAAAGCTGCTCTGGAAGCTCGATCCGGGCGCGATCGACCGGCTCGCGAGCCGGCTCGAGCAGGGCTCGGTGCTCGTGTCGGCGACGAACGGGAAGACGACGTCGGCGGCGATGGTGGCGGAGATCCTGCGTCCCCGGGTGCGAATCGCCCATAACAGCTCCGGGGCGAACCTCGTCTCCGGGATCGCCTCCACCCTGCTCCATCTGGGCGATGCGCAGCTCGGGCTCTTCGAGGTCGACGAGGCGGCGCTGCCCGAGGTGGCGCGGCGCATCGAGCCGCGCGCGCTCCTGCTCGGCAACCTGTTCCGCGACCAGCTCGACCGCTACGGCGAGCTCGAGCTCGTGGCCGCGCTCTGGCGCGAGGCGATGGCGTCGCTGCCCGACGCCGAGCTCGTGGTGAACGGGGACGACCCACAGGTCGGTGATCTCGCCCGCGGCCACCGCGCCCGCGTCTTCGGCGTGGACGATCCGCGGCTGGCGCGCCCGGCCCTGCAGCACGCCGCCGACTCGAAATACTGCCTGCGCTGCGGCACGCCCTACGACTACGCCGCCGCGTACGTCGGGCATCTCGGGGACTACCGCTGCCCGAAGTGCGGTCACGCGCGGCCGCCGCTCGACGTGACGGCACGCGACATCGAGCTGCACGGTCTCGACGGCGCCGCGTTCACGCTTGCCGCTCCCGAGGGCACGGTGCGGGTGAAGCTCGCGCTGCCGGGCCTCTACAACGTCTACAACGCCCTCGGTGCCGGGTCGCTCGCGCTCACGCTCGGCGCCGGCCTCGACGACGTCCGCGCCGGCCTGGAGCGGTTCTCGGCCGCCTTCGGCCGCTTCGAGCGGATCGAGATCGGCGACCGCCGGCTGCTGATGCTGCTCGTCAAGAATCCTGCGGGCGCGAACGAGGCGGTGCGAACGCTCGTCGAGGGCCGTGCGCCCAGCGTTGCCGTCGTCGCGCTGAACGACGCGATCGCAGACGGCCGCGACGTCTCCTGGATCTGGGACGTCGACTTCGAGCCCCTCGTTGCCGGGCTCGACCGCCTGGTCGCCACGGGCTCGCGCGCCGCCGAGCTTGCGCTGCGGTTCGCCTACGGCGGCCTTGCCCGCGAGCGCATCGACGTCGTCCCCTCGCTCGAAGCGGCGCTCGACCGCGGCCTCGAGCTCACACCCGCCGGCGGCGAGCTGGTGGTGCTTCCCACGTACACCGCGATGCTCGCGCTGCGCAAGATCGTCGCCGGCCGCGGTCACGTCTCGAACTACTGGGAGAGCGCGGCGTGAGGATCAGAGTCGGTCATCTCTATCCGGACTACCTCAACATCTACGCCGACCGCGGGAACATCGCGGTGCTCGCCGAGCGCGCGCGGCTCCGCGGCCACGAGCTCGACGTTCACGCGATCGGGATGCGCGACCCGGTGCCGGCCGGCGAGATCGACCTCTTCTATGTCGGCGGCGGCCAGGACCGAGAGCAGGCACTCGTCGCGCACGACCTCGTCGAAAAGGAGAAGCCGTTGCGGGATGCGGCCGAGGAAGGAGCGGCGTTCCTCGCCGTCTGCGGCGGCTATCAGCTACTCGGGCGCTTCTATCGCGACGTCGCCGGCGACGAGCTGCCCGGGATCGGGTTGCTGCCGCTGCACACCGTCGCCGGGCAGCGGCGGATGATCGGCGACGTGCTCCTCGACTGCGACTGGGCCGGGCAGACGATGGCCGGCTTCGAGAACCACGCCGGCCGCACGATCCTGGACGAAGGAGCGGCGCCGCTCGGTCGTGTCATCTCGGGCTTCGGCAACAACGGCGCGAGCGGCGCCGAAGGGTGCCGCTGGAAGCGCGTCTACGGGACGTACCTGCACGGCCCCCTGCTGCCGCGCAACCCGTGGTTCGCAGACCACATGCTGGCGGAGGCGCTCGCCCACGCCGGCGGCCCGACGGAGCTCGCACCGCTGCCGGACGAGCTCGAGCGCGCAGCGCACGAGGTCTCGGCCCAGCGCGCCAGGGCGCGTGGCGGGAAGCACTAGCGCGCCCAGAGGGCGCCGAGATACACGGCCGGATCGCCCGGCTGCCAGCGCTCGAGGAAGCGTTTGATCGGCGGATGGACGACGACGTCCTGCAGCTCGTCGTTCGAAAAGAGGCGCGCGCCCTTGATCGCGGCATCCTTCGTCTCGACGTCTTCCAGCGAGCGATGCGACAGGTCGGCCGAGAAGATGATGTGGACGACGTGCTTGCGCGTACGCAGTGCGTCCGACTTCGGTGAGATCGAGTCGACGATCGCGACCGGGCCTTCGAACTGCACGTCGGCCTCGATGCCGAGCTCCTCCCGCAGCTCGCGGCGCAGCGCCTCGATCAGCGACTCGCCTCCGTCGACGCCGCCGCCCGGCAGCAGCCAGTACTCCTTGCCCGGTTTCTCCTGACGGCAGAGCAAGACGCGGCCTTGCCAGCGCAGGATCGCGGAGACCCGGATGCGCGGCTCCATCAGTGCTTGGACGAGCCGAAGCCGCGTACGCCCCGCTCGCTCGCGGGCAGTTCGTCCACCTCGATGAGCTCCACCTCGGGCAGCTCGAGGATCACGAGCTGCGCGATGCGCATGCCGGGCTCGACGACGAACGTCTCGTGCCGGTCTGTGTTGACGAGGTTGACGAGCAGCTCGCCTCGATAGCCCGAGTCGACGAGACCCGGTGTGTTGACGATCGAGATGCCGTGCTTCGACGCGAGGCCCGAGCGTGGCTGCACGTAGCCCGCGTGTCCCTCGGGGATCGCGACCGCGAGGCCGGTGGGAACGAGAGCGCGCGCCCCGGGCGCGAGCTCGACGCGCTCGCACGCCGAGAGGTCGAGCCCCGCGTCGCCCGAGTAGGCGCGCTCCGGCACCACGGCATCCGGCCGCAGCTTCTGAATCGGAAGTTGAACGCCCGCTCTGGTGCCGGCAAAGCCGGCACCTCCGCTTCTGGGCGGCTCCGTCGAGCCTACGCCGCTCACGCCGACTCGCGGTGCGTGTCCGAAGCGTCTGCGATCAGGAACGGCGCGAAGCGCGGCAAGTCGCGGCGCGGCAGGCGGGCGATGATCAGCACGCCGTCTGCCGTGTCCTCGCGCTCCTCGATCGGCGTCCCGAGCGCATACAGCTCCGACAAGCGGCCGCCGTCCTCGTAGGGCACGAGCAGCCGCACGCGCTCCCAACGGTCGTCGAAACGCCGTGCGAGCTCGGCCCGGAGCTCGGTCATCCCTTCGCCGTTCAGCGCAGAGACCTGCGGCGCGCCCGGGAAGCGGTTTGCCAGGCGGCGGCGACCGAGCGGATCGACGCGGTCGATCTTGTTCAGCACGACTTCAACCGGCAGCTCCCCGGCACCGATCTCGTGCAGCACGTCGTCGACCGCTTCCCGCTGGCGGTCCTGTTCGTCGTCGGGTGCCGATGCGTCCACGACGTGCAGCACCATGTCGGCGACGAGCGTCTCTTCGAGCGTCGCTGCGAAGCCCTCGACAAGTTGGTGTGGCAGACGGCGGATGAAGCCGACCGTGTCGGTGACGAGATAGCGGCGACCGTCGTGCTCGAACCCGCGCGTCGTCGGGTCGAGCGTGTGGAACAGCTGGTTCTCGACCGACACCTCCGATCCGGTCAACCGGTTCAGGAGCGTCGACTTCCCGGCGTTCGTGTATCCCGCAAGCGCGATCGTCGGCGTTTCGCTGCGCCGGCGCTCCTTGCGCCTCGTTGCGCGCTGCTTCTCGAGATCCTTCAGTTTGCGCTTGAGCACCGTGATGCGGTGCCGCGCAAGCCGGCGGTCGGTCTCGAGCTGCGACTCGCCGGGGCCGCGCGTGCCGACGCCGCCGCCGAGCCGCTCCAGGTGCTGCCACATGCCGCGCATGCGCGGGAGGTTGTAGTCGAGCTGCGCGAGCTCGACCTGAAGCTTCCCCTCGGCGCTCGTGGCGTGCTGCGCGAAGATGTCGAGGATCAACTGCGTGCGATCGATGACCCGTGTGTCGAGCGCGTTCTCGAGGAATCGCTGCTGTGCGGGATCGAGCTCGTCGTCGACGAGCAGGCACTCGGCGGCCGATTCCTCAAAGAGTTGCTTCAGCTCCTCGAGCTTCCCCTTGCCGACGTACGTGCGCTGCGCCGGACGGGCACGGTGCTGCACGATCTCGCCGATCGGCTCGACGCCCGCCGTCCGCGCAAGCTCCTTGACCTCGGCAAGCTCGTCGTCCACGTCCGCACCCTGGCCGAGCACCGCGAGGACGAACCCGCGCTCGGGCTCCGGAGAACGTGGAATCATCGGTCTCGATTATGGCACTCGCAGACCGCGCCCTGGAGCTCGTGAACATCCCGTCCGAATCGGGTTCGGAGTTGGAGCTGACCAGCTACATCACCTCCGCTGTTCCCCTTGAGCAGGGCTTTGCCGACGGTGAGTCGGTGATCTTCGCCAAACGCAGTGGCAAGCCGCTCGTGCTCTTGGCGGGCCACACAGACACGGTGCCGGCCCAGGCGAACCTGCCCGGACGGATCGAGGACGGGTGGGTCGTGGGGCTCGGAGCCAGCGACATGAAGGGCGGGCTGGCGGTGATGGTCGAGCTCGCCCGCTGGGCGGCCGAGACCGAGCTCGCCTACGACCTCGCGCTTCTCTTCTTCCCGCGCGAGGAGCTCGGGCCGGCCGAGAACCCGCTGCCCGGCGTCTTCGAGCACACCGGCCTCGTCGACGAGGCGCAGCTCGTCGTCTGCCTCGAGCCGACCGACAACACGCTGCAGCTCGGCTGCCTCGGCAACCTGAACGCGCAGGTCGTCTTCGAGGGACGCTCTGCTCACTCCGCACGGCCGTGGCTCGGCGTGAACGCGATCGGCGTCGCACTCGAGCGCCTTCGTCCCGTGCTCGACGCCGAGCCGCGTGACGTCGAAATCCAAGGCTTGCTCTTTCGCGAGGTCGTATCGGTCACGCAGCTCCACGCGGGCATCGCGTCCAACGTGATCCCGGCGCGCGCCGAGGCGACGATCAACTTTCGCTACGCGCCCGACCGCTCGCCCGAGTCCGCCGTCGCGCGCATCCACGAGCTCTTCCCGAACGCCGAGATCACGTCCAACTCACCCCCCGCGCACGTGGCGCTGCGCTCACCGCTCGTCGAGCAGCTCCGTGCGGCCGGCAGTCTCGACGTCGAGCCGAAGCAGGCCTGGACGAACGTCGCCGACTTCGCCGCTCGCGGCCTCGACGCCGTCAACCTCGGGCCCGGCGCCACCCGCTACGCCCACGCGGTCGACGAGCGGGTCGAGATCGCGGAGCTCGAGCGGACCTTCGCCACGCTTCAGCGCTTCCTCGTGGGTAGCGTCTGAGCGTGCAGCTCTCTCCCGTCCTCGCGGATCTGGCGCAATATCCCTTCGCCCGGCTCGACGACTGGAAGGCCGAGGCCTCGGCCCGCGGGATCGAGGTGATCGACTTCGGCATGGGCGATCCTCGCGAGCGCACCCCGGGGTTCATCCGCCAGGCGCTGCTCGATTCGGTGGACGAGGTCTCGTCGTACCCGCGCGCGACGGGTTTGCCCGAGCTGCGCAGCGCCGTGGGCGGCTGGATCGACCGGCGCTTCGGCGTCTCGGTCGACCCGGACCGCGAGATCGTCCCGACGCTCGGGTCGAAGGAGGCGATCTACTCGTTCGCGCAGATCGCGCTCGGCGGGAAACGCCTCGTTGCGGTCCCCGAGCCGGCGTATCCGGTGTATGAGCGGGGGGCGCTCTTTGCCGGCGGGGCGATCGCCGAAGTGCCGCTGCGTGAGGATCACGGCTGGCTGCCGGATCTCGATGCGTTCGACGCGTGGGACGAGATCGCGCTCTTCTGGGTCTGCTACCCGAACAATCCGACGGGCGCGGAGGCGCCGCTCTCGTTCTACGAGGAGCTCGCCGCCCGCGCGCGCGAGCACGGCTTCCTCATCTGCTCGGACGAGGCCTACTCGGAGCTGTGGTTCGACAAGCCGCCGGCCTCCGCTCTTCAGGTCGAAGACCGATCGAACGTCGTCGTCTTCAACACGTTGTCGAAGCGCTCGTCGATGACCGGCTACCGCTCCGGGTTCGTTTGCGCTCCACCCGAGATCGCCGACGCGCTGCGGAGCTTCCGTCCGACCGTCGGGACGGCACCGCAGGAGTTCGTGCAGCGTGCGTCGGTCGCCGCGTGGTCGGACGACGCGCACGTCGAAGACGTTCGCGCAATCTATCGCCGCAAGCGCGAGACCTTGCTGCCGGCACTCGAAGCCGCGGGCTTGCGCCTCGCCGGCTCGACCGCGACCTTCTATCTGTGGCTGGACGTCGGCGGCCCGTCCGAGGTGTTCGCGCGACGGCTGCTCGAGCACGGCGTCGTCTGCGCACCGGGCTCGTTCTTCGGGCCGGCCGGCGAGGGCTACGTGCGCTTCGCGCTCGTGCCGACGCAGGAGCAATGTGAGCGCGCCGCAGAGATCATTCGGGAATGACAACGCAGGACACGATCGCTGCCCTCGCCCGCGGTGACGTGCGCGTCGCCGAGCCGGACGGCGACGACTGGCGCGTCAACGCCGACGTTCAGGCCGCGATCCTCGACTACTTCCGCGAACGCGAAATGGAGCCCAGCGAGGTCGGACCGTTCGAGTATCACGACAAGATCCCGCTGAAGAGCGGCTACGCGAAGCTCGGCGTGCGCGTGGTGCCGCCCGCGACCGCCCGCTTCGGAGCGTTCCTCTCGCGCGGCGTGGTGCTCATGCCGTCGTACGTGAACATCGGCGCCTGGGTCGGCCCGAACACGATGGTCGACACCTGGGCGACGGTCGGGTCCGGCGCGCAGATCGGCGCGAACGTGCACCTCGCGGGCGGCGTCGGGATCGGCGGCGTGCTCGAGCCGCCGGGTGCGCGTCCCGTGATCGTCGAGGACGGAGCGTTCCTCGGCTCGCGCTGCATCGTCGTCGAAGGCGTGCGCATCGGGCGCGAGGCGGTGCTCGCGCCGAACGTCACGCTGACGGCGAGCGTTCCGATCATCGACGTTACCGGCGACGAGCCGGTCGAATATCGCGGTTATGTGCCGCCCCGGTCGATCGTCGTGCCCGGGACGCGGCCCAAGGAGTTCCCCGCGGGCACCTACAACCTGTCGTGCGCGCTGATCATCGGCCGGCGCAGCGAGGCGACCGACCTGAAGACGTCGCTGAACGACGCGCTGCGCGAATACGAGATCGGCGGCTAGGCAATCCGGACCGCGGGCCCGGTGAGGAACGCGCGCGTTCCTTCGAGCCGCACGAGCAGCTCACCACCGGGGAAGCGGATCGTCGCCGGGGAGATGCCGAACGCCGCGGCCACTGCAACTGCGCTCGACCCCGATGAGGCTGTCTCTCCCGCGCCCCGCTCCCACACCCGCGCCTCAATCGCGCCGTCGTCGGCGACGCGCGCCACCTGCACGTTGGTGCGGCGCGGGAACCGCTCGTGCACCTCGAGCAGCGGACCGATGCGCGGCAGGTCGGCCGGGTCGCCCTCGACGACCGCGTGCGGGTTGCCGACATCGACGGCGACGAACCGCACGCCGCCGGCCTCCTCCGGCTCGGAGACGACCACCTCACCGAGGTCCTGTTCGACCCGAGTGTCGTCGAGCATGCGCGCCGACACCTCACGCGGGCCCACGCGAACCACAATCTCGGTCGCACCGGTCCGCACTGCGAGCCAGCGGGCCGCGATACGCGTTCCGTTCCCCGACATCTCCGCGCGCGAGCCGTCCGGGTTCCAGATCGCGATCTCCAGCCAGTCGTCGCCACAGCGAAACACCTCGAGCATGCCGTCTGCGTCGCCGACTTCCGCGCGCACCGAGTCCGGCGTCAGCGACTCCTCAGTGACGAGATAGATGTTCCCTTGCGCGTCCCAACGCGACGATCTCATTCGCAAGCTCCTCCGCAGTGCGTGTGCCGTCGAGGGTGGTGACGTCCGGCATCCGACGTAGCCACTTTCGCTGATAGCGGGCGAGTCTGCGGGTTGCTCGGGCCACCGCCTCGATCGCCTCGGCCTCGGGGAGTGTGGCGAACTGCTCCAGGCCGAGCACCTTGCGCGCCGTGGCCGAGAGCGGCTGGGCCCAAGCCCGCCTTGCCTCTGCGGCGGCGCCGGCCGTCGCCATCGCCCGTGCCCGCTCGTCGATTCGCCGGTCGAGCTCGTCGAGCGGCAGCTCGAGTGCCACGACGAGCGTCGGCACCCGCGCCTGCTCCGTCCAGAGGCGATCCGTGGCGGGCGCGAGCGAGGAGCCGGCCTCGGCAAGCTCGAGGGCGCGCACGAGCCGCTTGCGGTCGTTCGCGTGGACGCGGGCGGCCGCCGCCGGGTCGCGCTCGGCGAGCAGCGCGTGCGCCGCCTCCGGGCCGAGCCGATCGACCTCCTGCTGCCAGTGCTCGCGCCGCCCCGGCTCCGGCGGCGGCGGCAGCTCGAGGGCGGAGAGCGCGGCGCGGAAATACAACCCGGTCCCGCCGACGACAAGCGGCAGCTCCGCCTCGTCGATCGCGGCGTGCGCGAGCCGCTGGTAGGCGCCGACCGAGACGTCCTCGCTCAGCGGAAGCACGCCAACGAGCTGCGCGGGATAGTCGGGCGCTGCAGTGATTACCGGCAGCTCGGCATAGAGCGCCGCCGAGTCGGCCGAGATCACGGTCGCGCCCAGCCGCTCGCGGAGAATCCCGGCGACGGCCGTCTTGCCCGACGCCGTCGGGCCGAAGAGCGCGAGGACGCTACGCGCCGGCGCCGGCCGGCTGCTTGAAGCCGTGGGCGAGCTCATCCGACTCCTGCGGGCGCTCAAACGGCCGGTCCTCGTCCGGGTGCGCGGCACGCCACTCCTTGAACCACGCGACCGCCTTGGGAATGCCGTCGTCGAGCGGAGTCTTCGGGGTCCAGTCGAGCAGCTCATGGGCCTTGCGAACGTCGGCGATGTAGTGCGTCACCTCACCGACGAGCGAGGGCGCGGCGTTGATTGTCGGCTCGACGCCGAGCTCCTTCGCGATCAAGTCGGCGGCATGCACGAGTGTGTTGCCCTGCCCGAAAGCGAGGTTGATCGTCTCGTTGCCGGCCGTCCCCGCGCCGAGCGCGTACACGCCGAGCGCGATGCCGTCGACGCAATCGTCGACGTACGTGAAGTCGAGCACCTTCTGATCTCCGCCGTAGATGGTGATCGCCTCGCCGCGCGACAGTTGGTGCATCCACAGAGGCAGCACGCGGTCCATCCGCCAGAGGTCCGAGTCGTAACGTCCGTAGACATTCGAGAAGCGGAAGACCAGGTACTTCAGGTCGTAACAGCGCGCGTAGGAGTAGATGAACGCTTCGCTTGCGATCTTCGACGCGGAGTACGGGCTCTCCGTGAAGGCGAAGTCGGCGGCCTCTTCTGCGTACTCCTCGAACCGGTGGACGTCTCCGTACACCTCGCGCGTGGAGGAGTGAACGATCGGCAGGTTCATGCCGCGCGCGAACTCGAGGACGTTGAACGTCATGATCGTGTTCTCGAGCGCACGATGAGGTTGGCGCACGAGTTGATGCACCTTCGCGTGCGCGGCGAGGTGGACGACGAGATCGACCTCCGGGTACTCGACCCCGTTGATGCCACCGAGAAAGGCGGAGTAGTGGCCGGCGAGATCCTGCAGGAGCGTCGGGAACGCATTGCCGACCCAGGCGTTCGGGCGCTTGTCGACGCCGAACACCTCGTGCCCGTCTTCGAGCAGCCGTAGGGCGAGGTTGGTGCCGATCTGGCCCGACGAGCCGGTGACGAGGATCCGCATGGGGCCTAAGTCTGACGAACGGATGTGATGGACCTGTTCAGGCGGCGACCAGCGCCTGCTGGACGCCCCGGAGGGTTGTCGAGGTCGCTGCGGCGACGAGGACGTCGACCAACTCGCCCGCCTCGGCTTCGCCGGTGAAGTTCACCATCGTGTTGCGCCGGGTGCGGCCGCGCAGGACCGCCGGGTCGGTGCGCGACGGGCCTTCGACCAGCACCTGCTCGACCCGGCCGACGCGCGCTTCGTTGCGCTCGCGGGCGAGGCGCTGCGTCAGCTCGACGAGGCGCTCCATGCGCTCGATCTTCACNNCCCGGGAACCCGACGATGATGTCGGTGCCGACGGCGAGATCGGGGATCGCCGCGCGCATCTTGTCGGCGAGCGCCACGTAGCGCTCGCGCGTGTACGTCCGCCGCATCGCCTTCAAGAGGCGCGACGAGCCGGACTGCAACGGCAGGTGCACGTGCTCGCAGACCGACGCGCACTCGGCCATCGCGGCGATCACCGGCTCCCGAAAGTCTTTGGGGTGCGGGCTCGTGAAGCGGATGCGCTCGATCCCGTCGATCGCATCGCACGCGCGCAGGAGCTCGCCGAACTCCGTGTCGATGTCGGGCAGCAGGTCGCGTCCCCACGAGTTGACGTTCTGGCCGAGCAGTGTCACCTCTTTGACGCCCTGTGCGGCGAGCCGTTGCACCTCGGCGACGAGCTCGCCCGGCCGGCGGCTCTGCTCGCGGCCGCGCACCGCCGGAACGATGCAGTACGAGCACTTCGAGTTGCAGCCCATCGAGACTTGCACCCAGGCCTGGAAGGACCGCTCGCCCCGCATCGGCAGCTCCGCGGCGAACTCACGGTCGTCGAGACCGAACCGCCCGCGCGCGACGCCCAGGCCGCCGGCGCCGAGCCACTCGCCGAGATGCGCGATCGAGCCCGGCCCAAACGCGACGTCAACGGCCGGATAGAGCTCGAAGATTCGCTCGCGCTGGGCCTCCGCGTAGCACCCGCCGACGGCGATCACGCGATCGGGATGCTCGCGCTTCCGCGCCGTGGCTTCACCGAGGTAGGCGGCGAGCTTCGTGTCGGGCTTCTCGCGNNTCGTGGGCGTTCATCTGGCACCCGAAGGTGGTCACGAAGTACCGGCGCACTGCCATAGGGTAGCCGCGTCATGACCGGGAGTCCGCCAGAGCCTGAGTGGCTCCAACAGTCGTACGACGCCTTCCCGCGGATCGAAGAGGCGTTCCACAACGCGCTCGACGAGAGCCTGCACCCCCGCGGGCCGGACGTGCTCTACGACCTCGTCGGTGACTTCGGCCTGGCGCCTGGATCACTCGCGGCCGATGTGGGCTGCGGCGAAGGAGGCCACACGATCCGGCTCGCCGAGCGCTTTGGCTTCACGGTCACCGGCATCGACCCGGTGCCTCGCCACATCGAACTCGCCACCCTGGCCGCAAACGACCTCGAGCTGGCCCGCCGGATCCGCTTCGAGCTCGGCTCTGCCGAGGCGCTCCCGTTCGCGAATGGATCACTCGACCTCGTTTGGTGTCGAGACGTGCTCGTGCACGTCGCCGATCTGGACCGCGTCTACCGCGAGTTCCAACGAGTCCTGCGTTCGGGCGGTCGTGTCCTCGTCTACCAGATGTTCGCGGGAGATCAGCTCCAGCCGCGCGAAGCAGAGTGGCTGTGGGCCACGATGGGCGTCGTGCCGACCAGTGCCGACCCGACTCGGACCGAAGCCGCGATCGCGCGCGCCGGGCTTCGAATCGACGCCCGCGTCGAGCTCGGCACCGAATGGGGCGAGTGGGCAGAAGAACAGTCCGGGAAGAGCGGCCGGCGACTGCTCTACGCAGCGCGACTGCTCCGCGATCCCCTGCGCTACATCGCGGAGTTCGGACAAGCGGCGTACGAGATCATGCTCGGAGACTGCCTGTGGAGCGTCTACGGGATGATCGGCAAGCTCAACCGCCGGGTGTACGTCTTGTCGAAGAGTTGACCATGCACCCCGACGATGCCGACTGGGAAGGCTGGCGGCCCGAAACTGCAGCGCACGCACTCGCGGGAGTTGACGTCCCGTGGGCCGTCGCAGCCGGTTGGGCGATCGACCTCTTCCTTGGGCATCAGCGCCGCGAGCACGACGACCTCGAGCTGGCGGTTCCCGCCTCGCGGTTCCGCGAAGTCGCGGGCGCGCTGAGCAAGCTCGAGTTCCACGTGATCGGCCCAGGCACCTCGGTGCCGGTCGATCGGGCGGGCGCGCTGCTCGACACGCACCATCAGACCTGGGGTCTCGATCGTGCGGCGAACCGCTGGCGGGTCGATCTCTTTCGCGAGCCGTCGGACGGCGACACCTGGATCTGCCGCCGTGACCCGCGCATCCGGCTGCCCTACAGCGAGGTGATCGAGCACACGAACGGCGGCATCCCCTACGTGCGGCCCGAGATCGTGTTGCTCTTCAAGGCCAAGCACGCGCGACCGAAGGACGAAGGCGATCTCGCCGCCGTGTTGCCACGGCTCGACGCGTCACGCAGGCGGCTGTTGGCCGGGTGGCTCGAACAGGTGCATCCGGTGCACTTCTGGATCGCGGATCTCGCGTAGGGCGGCGGCGGCGCAGGGTACCGTCGGCTCGTGATCGCTGTCCTCGGAGGACTCGGAGCTGCCGTCTGCTGGTCGGCCGGCACGCTCAGCGCTGCCCGTGCGAGCCGCTTGATCGGCGCGCCCCGCGTGCTCGCGTGGGTGATGCTCGTCGGCCTGGCGGTGAACGCACCGCTGGTGATCGTCTCTGGCCTGCCGGAGGGCTTGCGTGGCGGCCGCATCGTGTGGTTCGCAGTCGCGGGCGCGGCCAACGTCGGCGGCCTGCTGCTCGCCTACGACGCGCTGCGCGTCGGGAAGGTCTCGATCGTCGCCCCCATCACCTCCACCGAGGGCGCGATCGCGGCGCTGCTCGCGGTCGTGGCAGGTGAGTCGCTACGACTCGGGTCAGCCTTCGTGCTCGGTGCGATCGCGGTGGGCGTCGTCCTCGCGAGCCGCACGCCGAGCGATCGTCCGTCGCATCCGCTGCGCGCGACGCTGCTCGCGGTCGGGGCGGCGCTCTCCTTCGGCGTCGGGCTCTACGCCACGGGCCGGATCAGCATGTCCCTTCCCATCGTCTGGGCGATGCTGCCGCCGCGCCTCGTCGGGACGGCCGTCGTTGCAGCGCCCGCCCTCGCCCGCGGACGGTTGCGAATCGTTCCCGCCGTCATCCCGTTCGTGGTGCTGTCCGGTCTGTGCGAGATCGGCGGATTCGCGTCATATGCGGCCGGGGCACGCCATTCGATCGCGATCAGCGCGGTGCTCGCGTCGCAATTCGCCGCCCTCGCGGCGGTTGCTGCCTATTTCCTGCTCAAGGAACGGCTGACGCGCGTGCAGGTGGGAGGCATCGTGGTCGTCGTCGCCGGCGTCGCGCTGCTCAGCGCGCTGCAGGCCTGACAGAAAAGCACTCAGGCCGCGTCGAGCCGCTCGATCGTGCGGCGCTGGTCTTGCTTGTTGGACGCGACGTCGATCGCGCGGCTCTCACGGATCACCGTCACCTTGATCTGCCCCGGGTACTCGAGGTGGTCCTCGATCTCGCGGGCGATCTCGTGGGAGAGCAGCACGGCGCCGTCGTCGTCGATCTCGTGCGGCTTGACGAGCACGCGGATCTCGCGGCCCGCCTGCAGCGCATAGACCTTCTCGACGCCCGGATGGCGGGCGGCGAGCTCCTCGAGCGCCTCGAGCCGCTTGATGTAGTGCTCGAGCCCCTCGCCGCGCGCGCCAGGACGGGACGCAGAGATCGCGTCGGCCGCGATCAGCAGGACGGCTTCCACCGTCTGGGGCTGTACCTCGTAGTGATGCGCCTCGATCGCGTGACAGACCGCGGGGCTTTCGCCGTGACGGCGCGCGAGCTGCGTCGAGATCTGCGCGTGTGAGCCCTCGACTTCGTGGGTCATTGCCTTGCCGAGGTCGTGCAGGAGCGCTGCGCGCTTCGCCGTCTTCACCGAGGCCTCGACCTCCGCGGCCATGATGCCTGCGAGCTGCACCACCTCGAGCGTGTGCTTGAGGACGTTCTGTCCGTAGCTCGTGCGATACCGGAGCCGGCCCAGGATCTTCACGAGCTCCTCGCTGATCTCGCCGCAGTTCGCCTCGAACACCGCCTGCTCGCCCGCCTGGCGGATGTGCTCGTCGAGCTCCGACTTCGAGAGGTAGTACATCTCCTCGATGCGCGTCGGGTGGATGCGCCCGTCCTCGATCAGCTTGAGCAACGTCATGCGCGCGATCTCGCGGCGAATGCCATCGAACGAAGACAGAACGACGGCGTTCGGCGTGTCGTCGATGATGAAGTCGACGCCGGTGAGATGCTCGAGCGCACGGATGTTGCGACCCTCCCGGCCGATGATGCGCCCCTTCATGTCGTCCGACGGAAGCTCGACCAACGTCACCGTCGTCTCGGCGGCCGCGCTCGACGCGACCCGCTGCAGCGCGTCGGCGACGAGGTTGCGCGCGCGCCGCTTCGCTTCGGTTCGCGCCTCCTCTTCCATCTGCCGGACGCGGCCGGCGAGCTCGTGACGGACCAGCTCCTCGGACTCGGCGAGAATCCTCTGCCGCGCCTCGCCCGTCGTCATCGCCGCGATCCGTTCGAGCTCGACGCGCTCGTTGTCGCGCAGCTCCTTGATCTCCTCCTGCAACTGGCGCAGGTGCACCTCCCGGTCTGCGACGCCCTGCTCTCGCCGCGTGAGCTCGGTGAGCTTCAGGTCGATGTCGTCTTCCTTCGAGATGACGCGTTCCTCGATCTTCATCACGGCATCGCGCCGCTCGCGCAGCTCCGCCTCGAGCTCGGCGCGCAGCTTGACCGTCTGCTCGCGCGCCTCGATCGCCGCCTCGCGGCCCGTCGCATCCGCCTCGCGCCGGGCGTCGTCGAGGATCTGCGTGCGCAAGCGGCGGGCCGACTCCAGCCCCGAGCCGGCGAGCAGTCGAAGAACGAGCAGCGTGCCACCGGCTCCGGCGGCGAGTGCGATCACGACTGCAACAGGCACGAGCATGGGCGCTCCTACAGGCTCGGTCGCCCGCACGCCGCAGGTCCCGCCGATCGGCGTCTCCCGGCGCGCTCGCGCGCGCCCGTCTGTCTCAGCTCAGGGTCTCTGTCTGGGTGTGCGCTGGCGCTGCCAGGCGGATCGATGACTGAGGACGAGGTTCAAGAAAACGTCTCTGATCGATGGAAACTGCGTTGTGCAGGCAAAAAGGCACTTTGAGTTCGAACCTGAAACTCTACAACTCAGCCGTCACCCTGTGCAACGTCGGCTCCAACCGCGGCCTCCACCGACTCCTCGCCGAAGCCCTTGCGGGCGAGGTGCAGGGCCGTTTTCGCCGTGCAGCCAAGCCGTTCCACGAGGGCCCTCGCTCGATCGATCTCCGGCTCGAGGCCGCCGATCGCACCGGCCACCGCCTCGGCGTCGATCCCGTGCCCCTCCAGGTCATGCCGGATCGCCTCGTCGCCGTATCCGCGTCCTGCGAGGGCCTCCGCCCGCGTCGCGGCGAACCGGCCGTCATCGACGTAGCCGACGCGCTCGAGCGTGTCGAGCGCGTCGGCGCGTTCGTCGTCGCCGACACCGGCGCGGGCCAGGCGATCGTCGAGCTCGCGCCGCGAGCGGTCGCCGTAGTGCAGCGCGCGGGCTGCGAGATCGATCGGGTCGCGCTCAGCCGGCATCCGCGACGGCGGCCTCTAAGCCGCCGCGGTCGCTTCCTCTTCGACCTCCTCGAGCACCGGCTTGATCTCGACCGGCATGTCGCTCTCCGGCAAAAGCCGCGCCGAGATCACCTGCTCCGGCGGCGCCTGTGCCTGGATCGCCTGCAGGATCCCCTGGACGACGTCCGGGTGCTCCTTGAGAAACGCGGTCGCGTTCTGGCGGCCCTGGCCGAGACGGTCGTCGCCGAACGAGAAGTACGAGCCCGACTTCTGCACGACTTTCTTCTCGAGGCCGGTCTCGAGCACCGTGCCCTCCCAGGAGATGCCGTCGCCGTAGATGATGTCGAACTCGGCCTGCTTGAACGGCGGTGCGACCTTGTTCTTCACGACCTTGACGCGAACGCGGTTGCCGTAGGCCTCGACGCCGTCCTTCAGCGTCTCGATGCGGCGAATGTCGAGCCGGATGGAGGCGTAGAAGCGGAGCGCCCGGCCGCCCGATGTCGTCTCGGGGTTGCCGAACATGACGCCGATCTTCTCGCGCAACTGGTTCGTGAAGAGGCAGATCGTGTCGGTGCGGTTCAGCGTGCCTGCGAGCTTGCGGAGCGCCTGGCTCATCAGCCGCGCCTGCAGCCCGGGGTGCGAGTCGCCCATCTCGCCTTCGATCTCAGCCTTCGGCGTCAGTGCCGCCACCGAGTCGATCGCGACGACGGCGAGCGCGCCGGAGCGGATGAGCAGTTCGCAGATCTCGAGCGCCTGCTCGCCGGTGTCCGGCTGCGAGACGAGGAGCTCGTCGATGTTGACGCCGATCCGCTTCGCGTAGGCGGGGTCCATCGAATGTTCGGCGTCGATGAACGCGCAGATGCCGCCGCGGCGCTGGGCCTCGGCGATCACGTGGTAGACGAGAGTCGTCTTACCTGACGACTCCGGCCCGAAGACCTCGACGATGCGGCCGCGCGGCAGGCCGCCGACGCCGAGCGCCACGTCGAGTGACAACGACCCCGTCGAGACGGCGCCGATCACGACCTGAGCCTGGTCGTTCATCTTCATGACGGCGCCCTTGCCGAACTGACGCTCGATCTGTCCCAGTACCGTCTCGAGAGCTTGCTCGCGATCCATCTGTCTACCGACCTCCTAGGGCTGCCGTTTCAAGTGCCTGGTACTGCGCCCCACCGGGTCGCAACGCCGAAGAGTAGAGAGCAGTGCGGACGGCACGGAACGAACATATGTTCGTCACCTCCGGATGGAGTCCTGCCCGCTTGTCGAAGCGCAAAACCGTGACGTGCGGCCGCCACGGCCGGCCCTCCCGCCGGTAAGCGCCAAGCCGCTCGAGCCGCTCGCCGAGATCGGTCGCGAACGCCGTCGCGGCCCCCGAAGGGTCGTCGTAGAGGATCATCCCCACGCTCCGCGTCTCGCGGTAGCCCGTGGGCCGCAGCTCAGCCGGNNCAGCTCGAGCGCGCAAAACAGCCTGATCCGTGCATCTCCCGCCACGCTAGGCGAAGAGCTGTGCCGTGTCTGTCATGACTCTGTGACAAGTCGTCGCACGAGGTGGAGCGCCACCACCGCCGCGCGCTGGCGGATCGTCTCCCGGTCGCCCGGGAAGTCGACGCGGCGCGCCAACTCCCCGCCAGGGCCGGCGGCGTGTAGGAAGACAAGGCCCACCGGCTTCTCGCCGGTGCCGCCGCCCGGCCCGGCGACCCCGGTCACCGAGACCGCGACGTCCGCGCCGAGCCGCGCACGGGCCCCTTGGGCCATGGCGGCCGCAGCTTCCTCCGAGACGGCCCCGTGCTCGGCCAGCACGCCCTCGGGCACGCCGAGCTGCGCGATCTTGACCTCGTCCGCGTAGGCGATGATCCCGCCGAGGAAGACGTCGCTGGAGCCCGGCACGTCGGTGAGCCGCGCGGCGACAAGGCCGCCGGTGCACGACTCCGCCGTCGCGAGCGTCAGGTCCCGGGCGCGCAGCAGATCGAGGACGAGCTCCGCGGTCGACCGCTCGTCGCGCGAGAACAGGTAGCGCTCGTTTGCCTGGGCGAGCGCGGCCTCGAGCGCGGCGGCCCGGCCTTCCGCGCCGGGCTCGGCCAAGAGGTCGACGTGGATCTCGAAGTCGCGCGCGCAGATCGTGACGGCGACGCCGTCCCCTTCGCCGCCGGCCGCGGCCAGCGACTGCGCGACCGCGGACTCCGAGACGCCGAACAGCCGCAGGACGCGCCGCTCCGGAGCGTGCGAGCGCTCACGCAGCCGTCGCAGCGGCGCCGTCTCGAGCACCCGCGGCCACAGCTCCTGCAGCTCGCGCGGCGGGCCCGGGAGCGCGACGGCGACGCACGAGCCAGTGTCGAGGACGACGGCCGGCGCGGTCCCGACGAGCCCCACCCACTCGGCCCCGGCCGGAAGCGTCGCCTGCTTGCGCACGCCGCCGGCGAAGTCGGCGTAGGGCCGCCGCAGCCGTTCGGCGACGCGGCGCGAAAGCTCTTCGATCTCGGCCGCGAGCTCCTCGTCCACGGCAAGCGGCCGGCCGGCGGCGAGCGCAAGCAGCTCGATCGTGCGGTCGTCGTGGGTCGGCCCGAGGCCGCCCGAGACGACGAGCAGGTCCTCCTCGAGCCCTGCACGCAGTGCGACTTCGAGCTCCGCCGGTTCGTCGCCGACGACCGTGATCCGCACCGGGTCGATCCCGAGGCGCTGGAGCGACGCCGCGANNGATGATCACGCGCGGCTTCAGGCCGGGCACGTGCACGAGCTTGCCGCGCACCTGAATGCGCAGGTTCTCGGGCGAGTCGATCTGCAGCCAGAGACGGCTGCCGCGGAGCACGACCGAGTGGCCCTTCTGAATCGTCCCGGCGTAGACCAAGGTGCCGGATGCGTTGCCGCGATGAGCAGCCACGAGCGCCGAGCCGCGCAGGGCGGTGAGCGTCAGGAGCGCGGCAGGCGCACGGTGCTTCACGGCCGACGGCGTCTTCTGCGACTTCGCCGGCGGCGTGCCGCCGCCCGCCTTCCACGCAGAGATGATCACGATCATGAGAACGGCGACCGCGGCCAGCGCGAAGAGCACCACGTTCGTCTCGATGCGCCGATGCCGCCGCTGCGGACGCGCCGCGGAACGGCGGGTCCGCGGCTCGTGCTCGTCGGACGCGCCGACGAAGCGCGAGTTGTACTCGTCGACGTACAGCTGCCCGTCGAGGCCCAGATACTCGGCGTAGGTGCGCAGGAACCCCTTGACGTAGGTCTGCGCCGGAAGCACGTCGAACTGCTCCTCCTCGAGGGCGCGGAGGTATTTCCCGCGAATCTTCGTCGCAAGCTCGGCCTGCGCGAAGTCGACCTCTCTGCGCATGCGTGCTTCACGAAGGCTGTTGCCAATCTCGAACACGGCCCCCGAAGCGTAGCCGCCACGTGCCTCCGTCGGCTACTGCGCCCAGCGGAGCGCGCCGTACACGCCCAGCGCGAGGGCGGCCGTGATCCCCACGTACAGCCCGGCCCAGGCGAGCAGCCGCGCGACGCGGACGGGCCCGGTCGCGTCCGGCCGGACGCTTCGAGCCGCCGCGAAGCGGGCCCGGCGGGCCGAGGCGACCGCGACGAGCCCGAGCAGGCAGGCGGCCGGCACGGCGGCGTAGAGCGCGTGCAGCAGCGTCACCCCGTGCACGAGGCGTGAGCCGAACACCGCTCCCGGGATCGCAAGCACCGCCAGCGCGCCGAAGAGCACGGCCGCGCGGGCGGTGCGGCTATTGCCTGGCATACGGCCGCCCGGAAGCCGCGGGCCCGATCGAGCGGCCGATCACGCCGGCCACCGCGATCAGCGTGAGCAGGTACGGCAGCGCCTGAAAGAGCGTGCCCCACTGGTTGCCGTAGGCAGCCGGCAGCCGGTCGGCGAGCGCGCTCGAGAAGCCGAAGAGCAGGGCCGCTCCCCACGTCGGGAACGGGCGCCACTTGCCGAAGACGAGCGCCGCGAGACCGATGAAGCCGGTGCCGTTGGTCATGCCCTCGTTGAACGAGTGCACGAAGCCGAGCGACAGGTACGCCCCACCCATCGCCGCGATCGCACCGGACGAGATCACCGCGATGTACCGGACCTTGTAGACCGAGATGCCGACGGTGTCCGCGGCGCGCGGATGCTCACCGACCGCGCGGAGGCGCAGGCCCCACGGTGTTCGAAAGACGAACACGGACGTCGCGACGAGCAGCACGAACGACAGCCAGATCATCAAGTTGAGCTGGCCGAGGATCGGTCCGATGAAAGTCCAGTTCTGCAGGAAATGAAGGTGGATGTCCGGGATTCCGTACGCCGGGACGTTACCCGGAGTCCCCGTGTCGCCGTACTTGTCCACAAACAGGTACCCGGTGGTGCCGAGCGCAAGGAAGTTGAGCGCCGTTCCCGAGATGATCTGGTCGACCTTGAACGTGATCGTCCACACGGCGTGGATGGCGGCGAGCGCCATGCCGGCGAGCGCCGCCGCGGCGAGGCCGATCACCCAGGCGAAGCTGCCCGCCCACGTGTGCGCCCAGATTGCGCCCCAGATGCCGAAGAACGCGCCCGTGAGCAGCATGCCCTCCAGCGCCACGTTCACGACGCCGCTGCGCTCGCAGAAGAGGCCGCCGATCGCGGCGAAGGTCAGCGGCGTCGCGTAGCGCAGCGTGGCCGCAAACAGGGTGCTCCAGACGACGACGCTGTCGAGGTGCGCGGACGACGAGCGCGTCGCGAGGACGCCGAAGCCGATGCCGAGGAGGCCGGCGGCGATCGCGCCTCCGCCGGCGCGGCGCGACTCGCGCGACGAGGCCCAGATGCCCGCCGCGATCGCGAGGATGCCGATCGCGATCGGCAGGACGGCCGTGCGCGCGGCAAGCGGCGGCAGCGCGAGCCAGAACGCGGCCGCTCCGAGCACGATGCCGGCGACGCCAACCGCGCGCGGGCTCGTCCACCGGCTCATGCGCGCCTCCTGCGCCGCAACCATGCCCAGAGGCCGCCCAGGTTGAGCCCTACGAAGAGGACGACGAGCCCCTGGATGATCGTCGTGAGGTTCCCGGCGAGATCCGGGCGGAAGATGCTCGGGTCGAGCTGCCGGCTCGAGGTGCCGGTGATCAGCGCGCCGAAGAGGAGCGATGCAAAGCCGGCGCCGATCGCCGTGTTTCGCCCGAGTAGCGCGGCGGCCAGGCCGATGAAGCCGATCTGGTTCGCCTGGATGTCGGCCGGACCGATCTGGTACTCCCAGCCGGTGATGTCGATCGCGCCGGCGAGACCTGCAAACCCGCCCGCGATCGCCATCGCGACGAAGTAGTTCCGGGCCACCGAGATGCCGCCGTACCGCGCGGCCTCAGGGTTGAACCCGACGGCGCGCACGGCAAACCCGAGGGTCGTGCGGTTCACGAGGATCCAGTAGACGACGAGCATCGCGATCGCGATGAAGATCCCGATCGAGAGGCCTTGCAGGAGCTTCAGGCCCCAGAAGACCGGCAGCTTCGCGCCGTCGACGATGTTGTTCGAGTCCGGGATCGAGACCTGCGCGCCCTGCAGCGGGCCGCCTTCGCCGAAGAGGTAGGAGCCCACCCAGATCGCGGTCCAGTTGAGCATGATCGTCGAGATCACCTCGTGGGCGCCGACCGTCGCCTTGAGGATCCCGGCGATCCCGGCCCAGACGGCGCCGGCGAGCGCTCCGGCGACGAGGCAGAGGGTCACGTGCAGCCACGGGTCGAGCGAGGCGAACGACGAGCCCAGCCAGACGGCGAAGATCGTCCCGGCCACGTACTGGCCCTGGCCGCCGATGTTGAACATGCCGCAGCGGAACGCGAACGCGACCGCGAGCGCCGTCAGGACGATCGGGGTCGTGACGAGCAGCGTCTGCTGCAGGTTCCCGGCGGCGACCGAAGCGGTGTCCCACGGGAACCACATGTGGCCGGTCTCAAACGGGATCCGCGCCGAGTGGTTGCCGACCTGGAAGAGCCAGCCGACACCGGTGCCCTCGTAGATCGCGTGGTAGACCCGAACTGGGTCCTTGCCGGTGAGCGCGACGACGAGGCCGCCAACGAGGAAGGCGACGACGGTCGTGATCAGCGGCGTCACGACGCCCTTCGCGCCGTCGAACCGCGAGGGGAAGTGCTGCTGCGGGGTCGGTGGGACGCCCGCCACCGGCTCCTGATCGAGCTCGTCGGCCTCGAAGTCGCTCACGTGCGGCCGCGAGCCTACCTCGTGAGGTCCGGCACGGCGGCCCGCGCGCGCCCGAGCGTCGTCAACGGGATGAGCGGATCGACCGCGCCGATGCCGATCGCGCCGCTCGCCGCGCCGAAGAAGATGTCTTCGCCGCCGTGGAAGACACCCGCCGCGGCATCGCGCGCGACGAAGTTCGCCACGACGTCCGGAAACTCGAACTCTCCGAGCCGGAGCCCGGGCAGGTTCTGCTCGTGCGCGCCCGCGATCGCCGCCTTCGCGCACAGGCCGCCGTGCGCCATCACGACCATCGCACCCCGCCCGATCGCTGCGAGGGCCGCTTCCTTGCACCGCCCCGGGATCGAGCGGGACCACTCATCGAGCACCACCGCGCCCGGCCAGGCGCGGTGGACGCCTCGTGCGAACGCGCCGGCGAGCGCGTTCTCGACCGGGCCGACCCACGCGACGCGGGGCTCCCTCGTGCCTGCGTCTGCGGCAACGAGGCCGGCCACGTAGCCGGCAATCAGCGCGGCCTGGTCGTCGTTCAGCACCAGCCCGACGAGGTTCGGCGCGCGGTCGCCCTTCGTGCTCGCGCCGACGAGTGCGAAATGCGCTGCGGGACGCGCCCGCGCCGCAGCCGAAACGGCGGCAACGCCGTACGCGTGCGCCGAGACGAGCACGAGCGATGTGTCCAGCCCGGTGAGCGTTCCCCGTTTCGGGACGACACCCGGAGCAGCGAGCAAAAGCGGCCCGACGACCCCAACCCGCAGGCCGCTGGGCGACCGTGCCGCCCGCTTGGCCACCGTCGTCGTCGTGGTCACGGTGGCCTGGCGGACGCCACCGCACCCCGCTCCGAGCAGGGCGAGGACGAGACCGAGTGCCGCTCCCAGCCGCATCAAGGAGTAAACGTACTCGCGCCGCGCCGGCGGTCACGGGAGTGTCGTCGGAATCCCGGTGATCCGGCCGGCCTTCAGGAGCGCGTACTGCGCGCTCACCGCTTTTCTGATCGACGCGGGCACCCGTGGACTCCACGTGCCGTAGCCGATGCCGCCACGTTGGACGCCGAGAATCACGTTGACGCCGCCCGGAAACTGCCCGGCCCGCGCGCTGCGCACCGCGTCCTCGACCGCGTGATCGGCCCGCTCGAGCGCGCTCGTCAGCACGAACGGGCCGAAGGACGACTGGTCGGCGCCGAAGCCGATCGCCGCCGTCCGCTTCGCGCGCGCGGCGGCGAAGACGCCGGCTCCGCACGGACCGGCGACCTGGAACTCGACGACGGAGCCCTCGGCGATCTGGGCGAGCGCCTGCTGCTCGCAGTTCGCGGGGACCGCAAAGCCGCCGGAGTACCCGTTCAGCGTCCTGATCCCGGGAGCGGCGCGCGTCGCGCCGAAGCGGAATCCGGCGACGGCGCGCTCGACCTGAGGGATGTCGAGGGCGCCGACCGAGCCGACGGCCGCGCCACCTTGCTTCTTCGCCCACAGGCCGGCGGCATAGCCGGCGAGGTAGCCGGCCTCCTCGTCCTTGAACAGCAGGCCTTCGACGTTGGCCGGCCTGTGCCGAAGGGTCCGCACGTCGACCCCGACGATTGCGAACGACGCGCGCGGGAACTCCGTCGCGACCTGGTCGACCGCCGTCGCCATCCCGTACCCGACGCCGATCGTGATGCCCGCCTCCGCCGGGGCACACGACCGAAGGTCGCTCACGGCGCCGGCCTGGGAACGTGCGCGCAGGACCCGGCCCGCCACGCCCGTGAGCTCGGCCGCCCGCAGGCCGGCGACCGAGAGGCGGTCGAGCGCCGGATCGTCGGCGCCGCCGGCGGCGGTCACGACGCACGCGCTGAACGCCGCCCGAGCCACGGCCGAGCCGACAGGAAGAGCGATCACGAGCGC
>PLDP01000238.1:4223-5159 GCA_003136795.1 Actinomycetota bacterium | reverse complement strand
CGCATGCCAGGTTGGATGCGTGCCGAGCGACGTGCCGTGCGTGAGCGCGTGCGGCGAGAAGACCAGCACGAACCCCAACACGACGAGCAGCAGCTGCGTCAACAGGTCGAGCGCCGGGATGAGGATGGTGACGCCGTAGAGCGACGGCCGCCGGACGAGCCGGATCAACGCGACCGCGACGATCACGCCGACGCCGACGACGACGTCCCACGGATTGCGGTCGAGCGCAGACACACCGAGCGCGCCTGAGAGGTAGTGCGGCAGGAAGAGCGCCGAGAGCGCGATCACGATCAGGTAGTCGAGGAAGAGCGCCCAGCCGGTCAGGAAGCCGGCCAGGTCGTTCGACGCGCGGCGCACGAACGTCGCGGCGCCGCCCGTCTCGGGCAGCGCGGCCGTGCCCTCCGCGTAGGAGAGCGAGACGATCAGGAACAGCGCGCCGACGCCCAGCAGGACCAGCGGTGTGAACCCGAGCGCATACGCCGCGACGATGCCGAGTGCGAAGTAGATCGACGACGCGATCTCGCCGTAGGCGACGGAGAAGAGCGCGCGCGCGTCGAGCTCACGGCGCAGGCCGGGGAGCTTCCTAGCCACGTGGCCGCCGCAACATCAGCAGGCGGCCGGCGCCCGCGCCGATGAACAGGACGCCGAGGATGATGCCGACCCCGAACCCGTGCGCGAGTGTGACGACGAGCATTGCGACCCCCAACGCGATCATCATGAGCGCCGACAACGAGACGAGGTCTCTGACCATCACGCGACGACCCTCCGCTTGGCGGCGATCATCACTCGCGACGGCGAATGCTTCAGAACGTAGTCGACCGTCTCGCCGAAGATCGCCCGGCGCTCGCCACGCCGCGCGCCCAGCACGATCAGGTCCGACTCGCGCCGGCCGGCTTCCTCGACGATCGCCCGGCCGGCGTGCCGCGCGCGGACGAC
>PLDP01000238.1:0-4189 GCA_003136795.1 Actinomycetota bacterium | reverse complement strand
CGCCGAGGACGCGCTCGAGGGTGCGGCTCTGGTTCCGACGCCGAGGCACGACGCCGAAGACTACGTCTCTATCTGAACAGCTGGTAGGGAACCGACGAGAGGATCACGTGGGGCTCGAAGAGGAGCACCCGCTTGATGTAGAGCGCGCGCTGGTTGTGGAGCACCCGTGCCCAGCCGTGAACGACCATCTCGGGCATCACGACGTTGACGACCGTGTCCGGATCGGCGGTCAGCTCGCGAATATACGCCCGCAGCGGTGTGCCGATATCGCGGTAGGGCGCGTCGCTCAGGTCGAGCGGCAGGGGGAGCCCGGCGCGCTGCCATTCGCCCCTGAACCGCTCTGCTTCCTCGCCGTCGAAGGCGAACGAGACCGCGCGCACGTCCTCCACACCGAGGGCCTGCGCGTAGCTGATCGCGCGCATGGCGCCGGCGTGGACGTTGGCGAGGAGCACGCGGACGACGACCTTCTTGGGCGTGTGGCCCTCCGCGGCGCGTCGGGTCGTTACGACCGGGACATCGGTCACCACCACCCCCGGCTCCGAGAGCAGGCGCAGCTTGAGGCGGAACGACATGCGCCCAGCGGCCGAGAGGAGCGACTGGCGTTTGAACTGCTCCGGGATGACGACGGTGACGAAGTCCGACTCGCCGCGCGGTAGCCGCCACACCTCCTCGAGCAGCGCCTGCATGCGCCCCTCCTCCGTCGAGAGGATCTCGAGCTTGGGCTCCGCCTGCGCGAAGTCCCACCAACGCGGACGGATGCCGGGGTCGGTGTGCCTGCCGGGCGCGAGCAGGGCCCGGACCGGACCTTCGTGCCTGATCGCGCGCGCGTACCAGAGCGCCCCCTCGGTCGCGACGTCGAGCGACTCGACCCAGAGCAGCACCTTGTTCGTCGGCGCGCGCGCCGTGCGGACGGCGCTCGCCCCCACCCTCAGCCGTCGCGCGAAGCGACGGTAGTGCCGGTTGATGCCGAGGAAGAGGAGGACGAGCAGCGGGATCGCGACGATCACGAGCCAGGCGCCCTCTGCGAACTTCGACCAGATGACGACGAGGGCGACGATCCCGGTCGTGATGGCCCCGACCGTGTTGACGGCGCCGCGGTACTGCCACCCCGTGTCTCTCGTCCGCAGCCAGTAGCGCACCATGCCCGCCTGCGAGAGCGTGAACGCCGTGAAGACGCCGACGACATAGAGGTGGATCAGCGAGTTGACGTTCGCGTGGTAGACGATGGTCAACGCCACCGCTGCGCCCGTGAGCACGACAACGCCGTTCGAGAAGACGAGCCGGTCTCCGAGGTTCGTGAACTGCCTCGCGACGAAGCGATCCTTCGCGAGCAGGGCGGAGAGCCGCGGGAAGCCCTGGTACGAGGTGTTCGCGGCCAGCACGAGGATCGCGAACGTGAAGACCTGGACGACCCAGTACATGAACGACGTTGCGCCGCCGGCCGGGAACGCGGCCCGCGCGATCTGGGAGAGCACCGAGTCGGTCGTGCTCGGGCGCGCGTGCATGTGCACCGCAAGCCAGGAGACGCCGAGGAAGAGGCTGATCGCGATCGTGCCCAGCAAGGCGAGCGTGCGCGCCGCGTTCGCCGACTGCGGCCGCCGGAACGCGTTCACACCGTTCGCGATCGCCTCGACACCGGTCAGCGCCGATGCCCCTGAGGAGAACGCACGCAGGATCACGAGCACCCCGACCGCACCGATGCCGGCCGTCAGCGGATGAGGGGCCGTTGCATGCGGGCAGCTCCCGGCGGCGCAGCGCGCGAAGCCCGTCCCGATCGCGACGTAGAGCGCGAGGATGAAGCCGTAGGTCGGGATCGCGAACAGGATCCCGGCCTCGCGGACGCCGCGCAGGTTGACCATTGCGATCAGGGCGATCGCGGCGAGCGAGAGCTCGACCCGGTAGGGCGCGAGTGAGGAGACCGCGGAGGTGATGGCGAAGATGCCGCTCGCCACGGAGACGGCGACGGTCAGCACGTAGTCGACGAGCAGCGCCGCCGCTGCGACGAGCGACGGCAGCTTGCCGAGGTTCTCCTTCGCGACGATGTACGCACCGCCAGCCTGGGCATACGCGCGCACGGTCTGCCGGTAGGAGGCGACGACGATCGCCATCAGAGCCGACACGGCGATCGCGATCGGCAGCGTCCAGTGCAGGGCGCCGAGCGAGACGCCGACGAGCACGACCATCGCAGCCTCGGTCGCGTAGGCGACCGAGGAGATCGCGTCCGCCGAGAAGATCGGCAGGGCGAGCACGATCGGAAGGAGCTGGTCCTCCATCTGGCCGGACGCCATCGGACGACCGACCACGTAACGCTTGAGCCGGGGCACGCCCGGGGGAAGCTACTTGCTCAGGCGGCGAGACCCGGCGTCGGGCGGAGCACGATCGTCTCGGCCGGAGCATTGGTGAGGATCCACGCGAGCTCCTTCGCGCTGAAGCCTGGCGCCGGCGCGACGATCCGCTCGAAGCGCTCGACCTCCCAGAGCCGGCGGAGGGCATGGGTCAGCGAACGTCCCTTCTCGATCCTGGCATCGACCGGGACACCGGCGCGGAGCGCAGCGAGCTCGACCGCCTCGAGCAGCGGCACGGCGACAGCGACCTGATCCCGCCGCGGTGCCTCCTCCGGGTATTGCAGAGGCACGACGAGCAGGTATGCCGCGACCAGCATCGACTCTTCGGCACGAGCGATCCGAATCGCCGCGTTCAGCACCGTCGGATCGAGCGCGCCGGAGAACGGAACGAGGATGCGGCCCTTGCCCTCGTACCGCGCGCGCGGCCGGCGGGCGCGATAGGTAACCGCGCCGAGGCCGGCGGCAGCGAGCACGCCGACGACGATCAGAGCCGCGATCATCGACGCTCCTCACGGTCGGCGCGATTCGCGATCACGCGGATGTCGACGCCCGGCAGTTGGCGGACGAGCGCCGAGACGAGCGACCCACGGAGGATCTCGCGCCACCGGCTCTCGTCCGGCGTGCCGACGAGGACGTACGTCGACCCGCGCTCGCCGACGACGCGCTGAACCGTGCCGACGAGATTGTCACCTTCCTCTTCGAGGAAGTGCGCACCGAGCACGACCGCCAGCCTGCGCAGCGCAGCGAGCTGCACCTGTTCGTCCCCGCTCAGCTCGTGGCCGCGTTGCCGCACCCAGAGCGCATCGAGCGGCGCGCCGAGGCGCTCGGCCGAGCGCCACGCCCGCCGCAGGATCCGCTGCGAGCGCGGCTCGGGCGTCACCAGCGCGAGCACCCGCTCCGCGACCGCCTGGGCGCTGAGCGGATCGAGCACGACCGCCTTGCGACGGGCCCCGACGCCTTCGGCGACCTCGCGCAGCGCGAGCTCGCGCAGCGCGTTCAAACGATCCGTGCGGAAGAAGTTGTCGAGCGCCACGCTCGCGCGGTCGGGCGAGTAGACCTTGCCCGCGCGCAAACGCTGTTGCAGCGCCTCCGGCGTCAGGTCGACGAGCACGACCTCGTCGGCGTCCTCCAGCACCTGGTCGGGGAACGTCTCGCGCACGCGGACGTCGGTGAGCTCGGCAATCGCGTCGTTCAGGCTCTCGAGATGCTGGATGTTCACGGTGGAGACCACGTCGATCCCGGCGGCGAGCACCTCGTTGATGTCCTGCCAGCGCTTCTCGTTGCGCGCGTCGGGGACGTTCGTATGCGCGAGCTCGTCGATCAGTGCCAGCTCGGGCGCCCGGCGGGTGACTGCATCGACGTCCATCTCCTCGAGCACCAGACCGCCGTGGCTCGAGCGAAGCCTTGGGACTTGCTCGAGCCCTTCTGCGAGTGCCGTCGTCTCGGGCCGGTCGTGCGGCTCCAAGTAGCCGATCACGACGTCGCGGCCGTCAGCGTGCGCGGACCGTCCCTCNNCCGAGCAGGTTGTGCACGATCAGGTCGATCAGCTTGATGCCGATGAAGGGCAGAATGACGCCGCCCGCGCCGTAGATCAACAGGTTGCGGCGCAGGAGCGCCGTCGCACCGATCGCGCGGTACTTGACGCCCTTGAGAGCGAGCGGGATCAGGGCCGGGATGATCAGAGCATTGAAGATGATCGCCGAGATGATGGCGCTCTTCGGATCACCGAGCTGCATGATGTTCAGTCGCTGCAACGGACCACGCTCCCCGGGGTGCGCGGCATAAGTGAATGCGAACATCGCGGGCAGGATCGCGAAGTACTTGGCGACGTCGTTGGCGATCGA
>PLDP01000177.1 GCA_003136795.1 Actinomycetota bacterium | reverse complement strand
GCGGCTGCGACGTGGCATATGCTGAAGAAGTGCGGGGGAGGAAGGAGAAGTCTCAGAAAAATTGCTCAGTTCTGTCCCCTTTTCTTCCCTTTTCTTCTTTCAAAACTTGTCCAAAAAAGGATATCCGGGTAACATTTGGGTAATGTCCGCCCGATAAGCTGGTTCCATCCGGGCATCGGCCCGTGAAAGGAGAAGCTTTTATGGTTCGCATATTGGTCGCGCTGGCGGCATGCGTGGCGATCGCGTGTGTTCTGGCGCAACAGCCCACGCCGCAACAGCAGCCCGCGGCTGTACAACTTCAGCGCGGCATTTACGCCCAAAGCACCGCCGGCGATCTGGACTCCGCCATTCAGGAGTACCGCGCAATCGTCGCCTCCAACCACAGCCAGCGCGCCGTCGCCGCGCAGGCCCAATACCGCCTGGCACAGGCGTTGCTCCAAAAAGGCAATCTCACGGCCGCCGCGCAGGAGTTCCAGATTCTCGCGTCGAATTACGGCGATTACGAAGATCTGATCAAGTCGATGGCATCCGTGAACGCAGCAGTTCGCGTCAGCCAAACCGCGCCAATCGGGACGTTCGAAAACGGGCGTTTCCATCACAATCTGACCGGTATCGAATTCAATGCTCCGGCGGGCTGGCAGTTGGCTTATCAGAGCGCGTCCTCCGGCCAAGGCGAGTCGGTCGGTTTTAAGGATCCGGTATCGGGAGTGGAGGTGTCGGTATGGATGAGGCCGGAGCACATTGATGCTCAGGAGATCGATAACTGGCTGGATTTCTCTCAAGCGCGCAAGCATTTGGATCGCGAGGACGGCTGGACCTTGCGTTCGGGCAGCACCCGGCGCACCGTGGGAGGGCAGAAGGCCCTCAGCGCTACGGCGGATATCTCTGGGCAGGGCCAACAGTTAGTGGAGCTGATGAACTGGGTAGCATCCACCAACTGCTTCGCGCAGTTCTGGGGGCAAGTACCCGTCGACAAGGTCTCGATTCTGCAGAACGCTTTGGACCAAGTGATGTCTTCCGCGAAAATTCCGTAGACACCGATGCGCGGAACGGCCCAACTCGGCGATCGCAGCTCCTGGCTCGTGTTTCTCTTTTTGGCGCTCGCGGTAGTGTTGCCCGCGAGCGCCCTGCTCTTTTTTATGAATGATGCCGCGCGGTCCCAGGAGCAGGCTGCGCGGCGAAGCGTCGATGAAGCCTACCGGGGACAGCTCCTGTTATTGCGGGAGCGCATCGATACCGAGTGGAAGGCGCGCATCGCGGCTACCGAGCGCGCGGCGCAGGACGGCGTTCCAGGCAGCCTTCCGGCGGTGCTGAATGAGTCCGGGGCTGACGCCGTTCTCCTTCTGGATGACGCTGGGAATCCGCGTTACCCGTCCCCCGCCCCCGAGACAAGCGGGCGGGCGCCATTGGCAAACGCGAATCTGCTCGCCGCGTTGCTGCTGGAAAGCCATCCGGACCAATTGCAGGCCATCGCAGCCTATCGCCGCCTCGCTGAATTAGCCGACGACCCGGCCGTCCGCGCCGGCGCCGCCGAAGGCCTGGTTCGCTGCCTGCTTCGAGCCGGACGCAAAGAAGCCGCCCTGGCCGCCATAGAGAAATATTCCCTTACACGCGCCGCGGAACGCGCGACCGATTTTGACGGCCACTCCATCGCCGCCGACGAGCAACTGCTGGCCCTGCACCTCATGAAGCCGTCTGACCCGCGCTTCCGTCCGGCGGCGCGCCGCCTGGCGCAACTCCTCGGCAGCTACGGCGAGATTCCCATTCCCTCCGCGCAGCGCGTCTTTCTGGCCGGAGAACTGCAAGCCCTCGCGCCGGACATCCCGCTGCCCGCCACCCTCGCTGCCGAGCAACTCTGTCAACTCTATCTCGATGCCGAAACCCCTCGTCCGGCCACGGTCCTGCTGGAACCTGCGGCAATGCCGGATTTGTGGAAGCTCACCACCCCCAACCGGCGCGTCATCGCCCTCTACCGCACTGCCACCCTCCGCGCCGCTCTCGATCGCACCATGGCGCCCGAAAACACGTACGCGGTCGCGTTCACCGCCGCCGCACCGGGCGATCCGATGCCCGAAGATGACATCGCAGCCGGCGAAACCCTCCCCGGCTGGCAGATCGGCTTCAAGCTCCTCGATGCCGACCTGGCCGCACAAGCCGGTCGCCGCCGGGCTGCCACGTACCTCTGGGCCGGATACCTGGCCATCGCCTTTATCGTGACGGCGGGCCTGCTGCTCGCCCAGACCCTCCGCCGGCAGATGCGTCTCGCCCGCCTGAAAACCGACTTGGTCACCACCGTCTCGCACGAGCTCAAAACTCCACTCACATCCACGCGCCTGCTCGTCGAAACGCTTCTCGAGGACAATGTTCCGCCCCCCACGGCACGCGAGTATATGGAAATGATCGCCGGCGAGAATCTCCGCCTCACCCGCCTAGTGGATAATTTCCTGACATTTTCCCGCATCGAACGCAGCCGCCAGCGCTTCGATTTTGCCGAAATCCGCCCCGCCGAAGTGGTAGAATCAGCCGTACTTTCCCTCCGCGAGCGCGTGCACGCAGGCGCGTGTCGACTCGAAGTCGAGCTAAGCCCGGATCTCCCTCCGCTCTACGCCGATCACGACGCCCTCGTCACCGTCCTCGTGAACCTGCTCGATAACGCCTGCAAGTACACTCCCGCCGATCCCCACATCAAAGTGCGCGCCTACCGCCAGAATGGCCGCGTGGTCTTCGCCGTCGCCGATAACGGCATCGGCATCGCGCCGCGCGAGCACAAGCGCATCTTCCACCGCTTCTATCAGGTCGATCGCCGCCTCGCGCGGGAGGCCGGCGGCTGCGGCCTCGGCCTGAGCATCGTCGATTTCATCGTGCGAGCGCACGGCGGCAGCGTCGCGGTCCGAAGCGCCCTCGGCGCGGGCAGCACATTCAGCGTGTTCCTGCCCTACCTCCCCGCGGAAAGGCCGGCGCGCGCATGAGTGGCAGCATCCTGATCGTCGAAGACGAGCCCGTCCTCTTACGCGGCCTGAGAGACACCTTCGTCAACCAGGGGTGGGACGTCGCCACCGCTTCCGATGGCGAAAAGGGCCTCGAACTCGCACTCACCAAGCCGGCCGACGTAATCCTGCTCGATATCATGCTCCCGCGGGTCAATGGCTACGAAATCTGCCGCGCCGTGCGCGAGCGCGGGGTGCAGTCGGCGATCTTGATGCTGACGGCCAAGGGCCAAGAGGAAGACGTCATCCTGGGACTCAATCTGGGCGCCGACGACTACCTGACCAAGCCGTTCTCGCCGCGCGAGCTCGTTGCGCGGATGAAGGCGATCTTCCGCCGCACCGAGCCGCAGGAGCGCCACAGCTCCTTCTCGCTCGGCGATGTCATGCTCGACAAGGAGTCGCATGACGTGACCGTCGGTGGCAAGCCGGTGGAGCTGACGGCGAAGGAGTTCGACCTGCTCGCGTTCTTCATGGCGAACACGGGTCTCGTCGTCTCGCGCGACGTGCTGCTCGACCGTGTCTGGGGGCAGGAGTATCCGGGCGGCACGCGCACGGTCGACGTGCACGTCGCCCAGCTGCGCCGTAAGCTCGGCCGGCCCGACCTGATCCGCACGCTGCGCGGCACGGGCTACAAGGCCATGCCGCAATGAAGTCGCTGCGGGCGCGGCTCTTTGCGGCGACGCTCGCGGCACTTGCAATCACGCTTGCGCTGACGATCGCGATCGGCGGTGTGCTCACGCGACGGGAGGTCGACCGCACCCAGGCGGCGAACGTGGCCGGGCGCGCGGACGACCTCGCGCTTCAGCGCCGCCAGCACGTGAGCTACACGACCGAGGACAAGGTGTCGGGCAACGTGCGGATCATGATCCAGCCGCGTGCGAGCCTCGCGTCGCTCGTGCCGAACGTCAACCGTTCGAGTGACGGCCAGACGACCTACCTCGGCACGCGCGAGCTCTACTCGTACCGCACGCTGCCGTCTCGCGGACTGCTGCTGCTGCGCCCGACGAGCCTGCGCTCGGCGGCGTGGCGGCCGTTCCTCATCGACCTGCTGCTCGCTGCGCTCGTCGGTGTCGGCTTCGCCGCGGTCGTCTCGTTCTTCGTGGCGCGGTCGATTGTCCTCCCGATCCGCCGCGTCGCCGACGCCACCCGCGCGCTGGCGGCGGACGAGCGGCACGAGCCGCTGCCGGCCGGCGGCTCGAGCGAGCTCGCGGCGCTCGCGCTCGCGTTCAACCGGATGACCGAGCAGCTCGCGGCGGCGCGCGAGGCCGAGCGCGACTTACTGCTCTCGGTCAGCCACGAGCTGAAGACGCCGCTGACCGCGATCCGCGGCTACGCGGAAGGCCTCGCCGACGGCGCGTTCGACGCGGAGGAGGCCGCGCGCACGATCGGGCTGGAGGCCGGCCGCCTGGAGCGGCTCGTTCGCGACCTGCTCGACCTCGCGCGCATGAACCGTGCGGAGTTCTCCGTTCGCAGCGAGCCGGTCGACCTGGCCGAGATCGCGCGGGAGGCGGTCAGCCGCCACGAGGTGGCTGCACGCCAGTTCGGCGTCGAGCTGCGCGCGGGCGGAGCCGAGACATGGGCGGAGGCGGACCACGACCGCCTGCTCCAGGTCGCGTCGAACCTCGTCGAGAACGCGCTGCGCGAGACGCCGGCGGGGGGTGCGGTGACGGTGACGGCGCAGCCGGGACTGCTCGCCGTCGCCGACACGGGCCCCGGCATCCCGGCCGGCGACGTCGGCCACGCCTTCGAGCGCTTCTACCTCTACGACAAGGTGGGCAGGGACCGCCCCGTCGGCAGCGGGCTCGGGCTCGCGATCGTCAAGCAGCTCGCGACGGCGATGGGCGGCGACGTGCGAGTCGAGAGCGGGCCCGAGGGCACGACGTTCGCGGTTTCGCTACGGCCGCAGCTTGGAGGTGTCGACCACCTCGAAGTCGGAGCCCGTCAGGCTCCCGAGCGCGTGTAGTTGATCGTTCGACCAGTGCGGGCTGGGCGCGCCCGACACGTACCAGTTCGAGCCGTTGTCGGCGAGGATCAGCCCGTATGTCTTCATCGCCTGCGCGACCATCCGTGCCTGGGGCGGCAGCTTGCTGATGTCGACGCCCGCCTTCAGACGGACACGCAGGCCCATCGGCGGCAGCGACGGGTCGTTGGAGTCGCCGGCCTGATGGCGCGCCGGATAGATGAAGGCGCGCCGCGTTCGCTCGACGGTGAAGCGCAACGCATGGTCGATGTGCCCCGTCGAGGCGTCGCCGTCCCAGCGCGCGAGGCCGGGCAGGATCGGCAGGCCCGCGGCGTCGGCGGAGGTCCACGTCGCAGGCCGCAGCGCGTTCGAGCGCAGGTTCCAGATCGCGCCGGAGCCGGCGGCCCAGTGCGAGCCCTGGCGGCGCAGCGCGTACAGCTCGTAGAGCTTGCACGAGTCGCGGTCGACGATCAGCGCATGACGGTCGCCTGCGTTCGCATGCGCGGGCGCGCCTTCGATCGGCACGCCTGCCGGGATCGGGTACGGCCCCTTGTCGCTCTCGTCGGCGTAGTCGAACGTCACGCGCGACTTGGGCGTCTTGTTCCCGTGCACGACGACATACGGGATGCCGATGCGCGAGCCGTCGTAGAGACCGCTGCCGAAGTCGGCGTGCACGCCGGCGGTGAGCCCGATCGAGCTGATCAGCGTGGCCGAGTCGGCCGCGACGGGCAGCTTGTCGACCGGCTGGTTCCACACGCTCGAGGCGGGGAACACCGGGCAGCCGGCGAGCGTGGGCGAGCGTGCCGCGGTCGCGCCGGTGAGCGCGAAGGTGACCGCTGCTGCTGCGAGCAGCTTCACGGTTGCAGGCGTCGTCACCCCGGAGCCTCCTCGGGGACGTCACGCAGCGTGCGGATCGGCGACGGCAACAGGAAGAGCATGCCTGCAAGCGCGCCGATCGTCGCGATCCAGAGCGTCGGGCGCAGGCCGATCGTCGAGCCGAGGATGCCGGCGATCGTTGTGCCGAGCGGTCGCACGCCGTAGTTGACGACCATGAACGCGCCCGAGACGCGCGAGCGCAGCGCGGTGGGGACGGTCCCGGCGCTGATCGTCCCGGCCATGATGTCGAGCAGCATCAGTCCGAGGCCGGACAGGAACTCGGAGACGAACAGGAACCCGAGGACGAGCCAGTGCGGTCCGGTCGCGGCCGGGACGAGGATCAGCGGTGCGGGGAAGAAGAAACAGCCGATCAGGAACGTGGGGCCGACGCCGATGAGGCGGGCGATTCGTGCGGTGACAAACGAGCCGGCAAGCGTGCCGACCGAAGCGGAGCCGAGCACGATGCCGAGTGCCGCGGGGTGAACGTGCAGCTCGCGTGTCGCATAGAGCAGGAACAGCGCGAAGAACATGAAGTTGAAGAGGTTGATCGTCGCGACGCCGAGCAGCTCGGCGCGGATGATCGCGTTGCGCCAGATCCAGCGCGAGCCGGACAGAAGCCCGCCGCTCTCGTGCGGCGCGCCCGGCGGCTCGACTGCGTCGATGCGGCTGAGGAAGAGCGCAGACCAGAGGAACGAGCACGCGTCCAGCGCGAGGGCGTACGGGCCGCGCAGAAGCTGCACGAGCACCCCGCCGAGGCTTGTCCCGGCCAGGAACGAGAATGCGCGGCTGCCGTGGATCAGCGAGTTCGCTGCGACGTAGTCCTCGCGCGGCACCACCGTCTGGAAGAACGCGCCGTAGGCGACGTTGAAGAAGACGCTCAGCGTCCCGGTGAGGAATGCGACGACGTAGAGCTGTGCCCAGGTCAGGTGGCTGAGCGCGTACGCGACGGGGATGGTCGCGATCAGGAGGCCACGCGCCACGTCGGTCGCGAGCATCACGTGGCGCCGCCGTCCGCGGCGGTCGACCCATACGCCCGCGTGCAGCGAGAAGATCAGATTGGGAATCAGGTAGGCGGTGGTCAGCGCGCCCATCTGTGCGGCGTTCGCGTGCAGCACGAGCACGGCCGTCAGCGGGAGCGCGAGCAGCGTGATCTGGTCGCCGAGCAGCGACACGGACTGCCCGATGAAATAGCGGCGGAAGTTGCGGTTCGTGCGAAGGAGCGGCGGGATCACCGCGGAGATTGAACCTGGTTTCCCGGAGGGAACCAGGTTCATGTCTTCGACCCTGCGTCACGCCACAGACGTGAACCTGGTATCGCCTTCGGCGAGAACCAGGTTCTAGTCGACTGCGGCGGCGGTCTCGTCGAGCAGCCCGCGCACCTTGCGCGTCAGGTCGTCGGTGCTGAACGGCTTCTGCAGGAACGCGATGCCCGGCTCGAGCACGCCGTGGTGCCCGATCGCGGAATCGGTGTAGCCGGACATGTAGAGCACGAGCGTGCCCGGGCGCATGCTCGTCACCGACTGCGCGACCTCCGGTCCGCTCATGCCGGGCATGACGACGTCGGTGACGAGCAGGCTGATGTCGCCGGTGTGGCGGCGGGCGAGCTCGATCGCGGAAGGACCGTCGGCAGCCTGCAAGACGGTGTACCCGCTCGACTCCAGGATCTCGGCGACGAGCTGGCGGACGACCGTCTCGTCCTCGACGAGCAGGACCGTCTCGTCGCCCGGCTGCGGCGCGTCGCGTGTGGGGGGCGCTGCCTGCTCTTCGGCCGGCGCTTCGACGGCCGGCAGGAGGACGCGGAACGACGAGCCCATCCCCGGCGCCGACGTCACCTCGATCGTGCCGCCGCTCTGCTCGACGATGCCGTGCACTGTCGCGAGGCCGAGGCCCGTACCGCCGGCCTTTGTCGTGAAGAACGGATCGAACAGTTGCTCGCGCTCCGACTCGGTCATGCCGATGCCCGTGTCGGTCAGACGGAGCTCGACGTGCTCCTCGTCGTCGATCGCGATGTTCGCCGTCTCGATCGTGACCGAGCCGCCGCCCGGCATCGCGTCGCGCGCGTTCACCGCGAGGTTGACGATCACCTGCTCGAGCTGCGTCGGGTCGGCACGAATCGGTGCGAGCTCCGGCTCGAGCATCGTCAGGAGCTCGACGTCCTCGCCGATCAGGCGGCGCAGCATCATGTCCATGTCGGAGACGATCCCGTTCAGGTCGAGCACGCGCGGCTGCAGCACCTGCCGGCGGCTGAAGGCGAGCAGCTGCCCCGTCAGCGAGGCGGCCCGCGCGGCGGCCTTCTTGATCTCCTCGGCGTGGCGGCGCAGCCGCGGGTCGGTGTGGCCGCCGATCAGAAACTCGCTGTAGCCGGCGATCGCGGTCAGCAGGTTGTTGAAGTCGTGCGCGATGCCGCCGGCGAGGCGGCCGACCGCCTCCATCTTCTGCGCCTGGCGCAGCTGTACCTCCAGCTCGTTCTGTCGCGTCAGGTCGCGGATGACGGCGATGTGCCGGCCGGGCCGCACGTTGGCCGTCGCCATGAAGTCGATCCTCCGCTCGGTGCCGTCGGGACGGTGCAATGTGACCTCGGCCTCGAGCGCGCCAAGCTCCAAAAAGCCGGCCCACAGATCGGAAATCAGCTCGTCGGGAAGCAGCTCGTCGACCGTCAGCCGCAGCGCCTCGTCGTGCGACACGCCGAGCAGCTCGGCGCCCGACCGGTTGAGGTCGACGATCCGCCGTTTGTCGTCCGCGATCAGCTTCGGGACGACGGAGCGCTCGAACGTCGCCTCGTACAGGAGGTTCGCCTCCCGCTGCGCGGTCAGGTCCTGGACGTGCGAGACGATGTGCGTCGGCTCCCCGTCGTGGCCTAGGACGAGCGACACCGTCAGCTCGGCCCAGAGAACCGAGCCGTCCTTGCGGAGGTAGCGCTTCTCGCGGCGGTAGGAGTCGATCTCGCCGGCGAGCAGCTGCCGGCCGCGTTCGACGTCGAGCTCGATGTCATCCGGGTGGGTGATCCCGCGCACGCCGAGGGCGGAGAGCTCGTCGACGGTGTAGCCGAGCAGCTCCGCGAGCCTGTCGTTGACCTGAACGAATGTTCCGTCGAGGGTCGTCAGCGCCATGCCGAGCGACGACGCGTGGAATGCGCCGCGGAAGCGCGCTTCGCTTCGCCGCAACTCCTCCACGAGCTGCTGGCGCGCTTCGAGCTCGTTCGAGTTGCGCATGACGCTGCTGACGAAATCCGCCATCAGGCGCGTCGTCTCGATCGCCAGCTCGTCGAACGCGTCGGGCTGCGTGGAGAGGATCGACAACACGCCGACCACCTGGCCGTCGCGATACAGCGGCGCGCAGATCAGCGACCGTGCACCGATCCGCCGGCTCGCCTCCTGGTCGACCCGAGCATCGGTCAGCGTGTCGCGCGCGTAAACGGGCTCGCCGACGCGAGCTGCAACACCTGCGAGGGTCGCGTCGCCGCCGATCCGCAGGCCGACGTGCGGCGCCGCGATGCCGGCGGCGTGGCGCAGAACGGACTCGGCGCCTTCCTCGAACCACTGCACCGTGGCGCCGTCAGCGCCCGCGAGGTGCTGGGCCCGCTCGACGATCGCCGCCGTGATCGCCTCCGGATCGAGCTCGAGCGCCGAGATCTCCTGCTGCGTCTGGACGATTGCATGCAGCTGCCCGAGGCTCGACCGGAGCCGTTCCTCGTTGCGCTTGCGCTGGCTGATGTCGCGCAGCGTGCTGTGAACGCGCCCGTCGTCGAGCACCCGGCTCGAGAACTCGATCTCGATGGCGATGCCGTCCCGGCGGCGGTAGGTCAGCTCGCCGCGCAGCTCGCCGGCATCGAGCAGTTGCCGGCGGCGCGCCGGTTGCTCGTCGAGGCTTGCCGGGTCGAGCAGGTCCCGCGCATGCATGCCGCGGAGCTCCTCGATGGAGTACCAGAGCAGTGCGGTTGCCGCGGCGTTCGCGTCGATGAGCTTGCCGTCGCTGTCGCTGACGAGGATCGGGTCGGCGGCCTGAGCGTGCAGCTCGCGGTACTGACGCTCGCTTTGCGCCAGGTGCTCGACGAGCTCCGCGTTGCGCAGCGCGATCGAAGCGGCGCGGGCGAGCAGGCGCAGCGTTTCCACTTCGTCGTCGTCGAACGCGTTCACGTCGGCGCTGCGCACTCCGAGGACACCCTGGATCGCGCCGTCGTACTCGATCGGCG
>PLDP01000281.1 GCA_003136795.1 Actinomycetota bacterium | reverse complement strand
ACCGCGTTGCCCATCAGCGCGGGCGAGCTCGTCAGGTTCGCGGCGATCGCGGTGAAGTTGAACGGCGAGACCGCGAAGACGAAGCCCTCGAGCGGGCGGTACTCCATGCGGTTCCAGATGCCGGGTGACGAGATCGGCTGCTCCGCGTAGATGCGCGTCATGAACTCGACGTTGAAGCGGAAGAAGTCGATCGACTCGCATGCGGCGTCGATCTCCGCCTGGTGCGCCGTCTTCGACTGTCCGAGCATCGTCGCGGCGTTCATCGTGTCGCGCCACGGGCCTGCAAGCAGCTCGGCCGCGCGCAGCAGCACCGCAGCGCGCTCCTCCCAGGGCCAGCGCGACCAGTCCGCCCACGCCTTTGCGGCCGCGTCGATCGCGAGCTGCACGTGCTCGGCGTTGCCCTGGTGGACGTCGGCGAGAACGTGCTCCTTGTCGTGCGGCATGACCGCCTGTTTAAGCTCGCCGGTGGTCACGTCCTTGCCACCGATCACAAGCGGGATCTCGAGGCGCTCGTCGCTCATCTGCTGGACACGCCGCTGGAGGCGTTCGCGCTCGGGGCTGCCGGGCGCATAGTCGTTGATCGGCTCGTTGCGGGGCGCCGGAGGGCGGAAGATCGCATGAGTGCTCATCCCCGTAGATTACGGGCGTGGACCCTTCGCACGCCCTGTGGATCGGCGGCGGGCGGGGAAGCGGGAAGTCGTCGCTTGCATTGGCGCTCTCGCAGCGGTTCGGTTTCCAGCTCTACAGCGTCGACGAACGGACGGCGGTGCACGAGGGGCGGATGCCCACCGCGAGCTTCGACTCGGCGTCGCTGGATGGGTTCGTCACCACGTCACGGCATCGGTTTCGCCTTGTGCTCGAGGACCTGCGCTCGCTGCCAGATACGCCGGCGGTGATCGTCGAGGGAGTGCAGCTCTTCCCGACGTCGGTCTCGGCGGTGCTCGGTGCGTCGGACCAGGCGCTCTTCCTGATTCCCGCTGCCGCTGACGCGATCTCGGCGCGGATCGCGCGCGAGGCGCGGGAGCTGCGGTTGACGGCGCTGCCGGTCGACCGACCGCTCGCCGAGCTGATCGAGCTGGCGGCAGAGCATTTCCAGGCAGCTGTCGAGCGCGATCAGCGCCGCAGGAGATAGGTCGCCGTTACGACGACCCACACCATGAAGCCGAGCGACGATGCGAAGACGGTGTCGCCCGCGAACGTCCAGTCGGCTGCGCCTTCGACGATCCCGACGCCCAGGACCGCGATCCCGCCGGCGACGCCGGCCTGGCCGAACCACCTCGGGATCTTCCGTGCGCGCCAGGCGGCGAGCGACGACCCGATGATCACCGCGGCTGCGCCGGCCGACGACGGCGCGGCGAGCCGTGCGTTGGCCTCGAGGAGCGCAACTCCTTGCAGCGCGATGAAGCTCGCGCCCCCCATCACGACCACGCTTGCGAAGAAGCCGTCGGGATCGAACCGGATGACGAGGGCGCGCAGGCTCGCGAGGAACCAGAAGTAGGAGAACGCCGCGCCCGTGAAGAGCGCCGAAGTGGCGCCTGGATGACCGGTGCCGAACAGGAGCGCGGGCAAGGCGAGCGCCACGTAGAGGTATCCCAGTGCCGGCAGTTGCGCCCGCGTCACGCGGCGAAGCTACAACATCGGTGGATGAAGCCGACGCTCGTGGAGTACGACGCGCCCGGCTGGGGCGTGGGGGAGGTCTGGCTCGACGAAGACGGACGGGTCTTCCACAGCGAGCTGCCGCGTCCGCGGCGGACCCGTCCAGGGACTGTCCCTGGCCATGTTCTGGCGGGACGGCTAATCGCATACTTCGACGGAGCGCCCGACGATTTCGGCGACGTCCCGCTGCGCCTCGACGAGGACGGGTTCTACGCCGCCTGCACCCGCGCATTGCTGACGGTGCCGCGCGGCGAGGTCGTCACCTACGGCGAGCTCGCCGCGCTCGCCGGCTACCCCGGCGCCGCGCGTGCCGCGGGGACGT
The DNA here is from genome assembly GCA_003136795.1 of Actinomycetota bacterium. GTDB lineage: Bacteria > Actinomycetota > Thermoleophilia > Gaiellales > Gaiellaceae > PALSA-600. Next base: position 4,390 of record PLDP01000281.1, on the reverse strand, counting down.
TCTGCGCGCGCTGTGATCTCGCGCCGTTCCTGCCGGTGCACCGGGTCGTGGCGGCGGACGGGATCGGCAGCTGGGGCGACCTTGGTGTCGACTACAAGCGCCGGCTGCTGGAGCTCGAAGATGTCGCTCTCTGACGATCTCCGCGACGAGCTCGCCCAGATCGCCCCCGCGCGGCGCTGCTGCCGCCACGCCGAGCTGTCGGCGCTCTTCCATGCCTCGGGTGCCTGGCACCTGCGCGGCGGGACGGTGGCGGTGCACCTCGATCTGGCGGGCTCGGCCGCCGCGCGCCGCGCCTTCGCCCTCCTGCGTGACCTCGGTGTGCGCTCGGAGATCCGCACCTATTCGCGGCGAGCGTTCGATCGCGCGACCAGGTACCAGCTGCACGTGGAGGTCGACGACCGGGCGCTCGTCGTGCTGCGCGAGGCCGGCGTGCTCTCGCCTTCCGGCGCGCCGCTCGAGCGCCCGCCGAAGCGCGTCGTCGGCCGCTCCTGCTGCCGCGGCGCGTACCTGCGCGGCGCCATTCTCGGCTCAGGCTCACTCTCGGGCCCGCGCGACCCGCACCTCGAGCTGCGGGCCACCGGGATCGAAGGCGCGCGCTTCATCGCTGACGTCGCCGCCCGTGAGGAGGTGAAGCTGCACGTCGTCGAGCGGCGCACCCATGCGATCGCCTACGCGAAGGGCCGCGAGACGATCGCCGACGTGCTTGCGCTCGCCGGCGCGGGCGACACAGCCCTGAGGCTGGAAGAGCACACCGTCCTCGCGGAGCTCCGCGCCGACGCGAACCGGCTCGCGAATGCCGACGAGGCGAATCTCGTCCGCAGCGCACGCGCCGCGCACGAACAGGTCGAAGCGATCAATGCCGTGGGGCTCGACGCCCTGCCGGAGCATCTGGTCGAGATCGCCGAACTGCGACTGCGCCATCCTTCCGCGTCGCTGCGCGAGCTCGCTGCGAAGGCGCGTCCCCCGATCACGAAGGCGGCAGCGCATCGACGTCTGCGGGAAATCACGAGGCTTGTTGCAAACTGATGTTGCCTGATTTGCAACTGCTCTAGCAAAGCAAATGTCCGTGTCCCCATACTCAAGCGTTGGCGGGCCCGGGCTCGGCAGGCGGTGGATACAGACCCCGTCCGCCGTCACCGCTTGAACTCGGCAAACCGGAGGGAGAGGTCGTCCTCGGAGCTCTCCCTCCGGCCCGCCAGCGACGTGCCGCAGCTGCCGTCCGGCGGCCAAGCCGCCGAACGGCCTCGGGCTAGAAGCGGCTCATATAGGTTTCTCTGTCATGAGTCAGCAGAAGTTCGACCAACTGCGGGAGCAGCTCGCCGAGATCTCGGATCTCGTCAAGACCGCGGCGCTCCTCGGCTGGGACCAGCACGTGATGATGCCGCCCGGCGGGGCCTCGCTGCGGGCCGAGCAGCTGGCGACGGTCGGCCGCATCGCCCACCAGAAGTTCACCTCGGCGAAGATGGGCAAGCTGATCGACGGCCTGCGCAGCTGGGGCGAGCAGCGGGATTACGACTCCTTCGAGGCGAGCCTGATCCGCGTCGCAGCCCTCGATTGGGAGAAAGCGAGCAAGGTGCCGTCCGAGCTGCGCGCCGAGATGTCCCGCTCCGCCGCACTCGCGAACCCGGTCTGGGTCGACGCGCGCAAGCGGAACGACTTCGCGGCCTTCCTGCCGGTGCTGCGCAAGAACCTCGACCTGCGGAAGCGCTACATCGACTGCTTCGAGGTCGACGACGAGCCGTACGACATCGTGCTCGACGACTACGAGCGCGGCATGAAAACGAAGGAAGTACGCGGCATCTTCGACTACCTCAAAGAGCACCAGGCGCCGCTCGTCAAGGAGGTCGCCGCGCGGGGCGGGAACGCAGAGCATCACCACAACTTTGCGCTCGAGCCGCAGAAGGTGTTCGAGCTCGAGGTCATCCGCGCCTTCGGCTTCACCGACGAGGCCTGGCGCCTCGATCCGACCGTGCACCCGTTCGCCTCCGGCACCGGCATCACCGACATTCGCATTACCACGCGCTACTTCAGCGAGCACTTCGGCGGCCTGTTCGGGACGATGCACGAGTTCGGGCACGGCCTCTACGAGCGCCAGGTCGATCCGGCCCTCGAGCGCTCGCCGCTCGCGCGCGGCGTCTCCCTCGGCCTGCACGAGTCGCAGAGCCGCATGTGGGAGAACCTCGTCGGCCGCTCGCTGCCGTTCTGGCGGCATTTCTTCCCGCGGCTCCAGGAGCTTTTCCCCGACGAGCTCGGCGGCTACGACGACGAGCGCTGGTATCGCGAGGTGAACGCCGTCGAGCCGTCGCTGATCCGCGTCGAGGCCGACGAGGCGACCTACAACCTGCACATCATCCTGCGCTTCGAGCTCGAGCAGGCGATGCTCGCCGGCGAGTTCCCGCTCGAGCAGCTCCCGGAGGAGTGGAACCGGCGGATGTGGGACTACCTCGGGATCGAGGTGCGAAACGACACGCTCGGCGTGCTGCAGGACGTCCACTGGTCGGGCGGCTCGATCGGCTACTTCCCGACGTACGCGCTCGGCAACCTGATCTCGGCCCAGATCTGGGAGAAGATCACCGCCGATCTGCCCGACCTGCACGACGGGTTCGAGCAGGGCGAGTTCGGGCCGCTCCGTGACTGGCTGCGCGAGCACTTGCACCGCCACGGGCGCAAGTTCACGCCGGGCGAGACGCTCGAGCGCGTCGTCGGCACGTCGCAGATCGACCCCGAGCCGTACGTGCGCTACCTGCGCGAGAAGCTCGCGGCGATCTACGGGATCGCGACAACGACCTAGAAGAGCGTCAAGCTGCGGGGCGTGATCCTGCGCGCCCGCAAGCCGGTGCTCTGGCTCGCGCCACTGGCTGGCGCGGCCGTCGCTTCATTCGCGATCGTCGGCGCCGATTGCCGCTGGCTCGTCGCGCTTGGCGGCGTCCTGCTCGCCGGGCACTGGCCAAGCTCGCTCCCGTTCGCGACCGCCGCCACGTCGGGCTGGCAGAACGCGCCGGCGCTGGCGGAGGTCGTGCTGCGCGTGCTCTGGCGGCGCTTCGGCGACCGGGGCCTCGTCGGGGCGCAGGTGGTTGCTGCCGCAGCTGCGTTCTCGGCGCTCGCCGCCGGGCTGCGCCGCGAAGCCCGCGGCTCCGCAACCGTCGTCGCCGTCTCGCTCCTCGTCGTGCTCTGCGCGCTGCCGACCCTCGTGGTCGTTCGCAACGGGCTGTTCTCGCTGCTCCTGTTTCCACTCCTGCTGCTCCTGCTGGAGCGCGAGTCGCGTCGGCCGTCGCGGCGCATCTGGCTGGCCGTGCCGCTGCTCGCGCTCTGGAGCAACCTGCACGGCGGAGCGCTCGTGGGATACGCGCTGCTCGCTGTCTACGCCGTCGTCGCGCGCCGGCGCGCTGCACCCGCCCTGCTCGTCGCCGGTGCGCTCGCGCTCTGCGCCACGCCCGTCCTCTGGCGCACGCCCGAGTACTACTGGCACGCCTCGCGCAACGAAGCNNTGGGAGGTCGCCGCCGTGGTGGTGCTCATGGCGGCGACCGTCCACACCGCGCGTCTCGGGACCTTTCTCGCGTTCGTCCTGGCGTATCCGGCTGCGCGTGCGCTCGAGCTGCGCCGGCCGGTGACCATGCCGCTCCTCGTGCCGGCGATCCTCGCCGGAGTCGTGGTCGGCGGGCTTGTTCGACCGCCCTACGACGCGGGGAGTCACCGCCTCACGCGCGAGGCGGCCGACACCGGACAGACGGTGCTCGCCGACGGCGTCCTGGCCGAGCAAGTCGAGCTCGCAGGCGGAAAAGTGTGGGTTGCGGATCCGATCGACGCGTTCCGCAGCGTCGACCAGAATCTCTACCTCGACTGGCTCGCGGGCCGTGCCGACGGTGGCGCTGCGGTTGGCCATGCCCGCCTCGTGCTCGTCCGCCGGGCGGGACCTGCAGGCCGAATTGCAGCGGCCGACCGCCGGCTCGCCCGGATCGACGAAGACGCGCACGCCGTGCTCTACCGCGTCGTCGCTCCGTAGGGGTTACCGATCCGGTGCCCGAACGGCGCCGGTAGATTCCGGCGCATGGCGAAAACACGCGTTGGGATCAATGGATTCGGCCGGATCGGCCGCAACTTCTTTCGCGCCGCGCTCGAGCGGAGCGGGGATTTCGAAATCGTCGCCTTCAACGACCTGGGCGACGTGCCGACGATGGCGCACCTGCTGCGCCACGACTCGGTGCTCGGCCCGTTCCACGGCGAGGTGAAGGTGGAAGGCAGTTCTCTGGTCGTCGACGGCAAGGAGCTGAAGGGGCTCGCCGAGCGCGACCCGGCGAACCTGCCCTGGGGCGACCTCGGCGTCGATGTCGTGATCGAGTCGACCGGGTTCTTCACCGACCGCGCCTCGGCGCAGAAGCACCTCGACGC
>PLDP01000071.1 GCA_003136795.1 Actinomycetota bacterium | reverse complement strand
GGATGTATCTGCACGCTAACGCTCGGCTCGGACTTGCGGGCCGTTTTGCTCTTGTTCAATCGATCGAGGGTGGCTGTTCGATCAGGGCAGCGGCGGCCCGGTTCGGGGTCTCGCCGGCGACAGCGCATCGTTGGTGGCATCGCTGGCTGGAGGGCAGCGAGGAGGCGAAGGGGACGCTGTCGTGTCTGTTCGATCGTTCTAGCCGCCCTCACCGCTCGCCGCGTCAGCTCGCGCCGCAGCTCGAGGCGGCGATCTGTGCCTGCCGCCGGCAGACCGGGTGGGGGCCGCGGCTGGTCGCGGGCGCGACCGGCTTCGCGCACTCGACCGTCTGGAAGGTGTTGAAGCGCGCCGGGATCTCGAGACCGCCACGAGCGGCGAAGGAACCGCCCAACAGGTACGAGTGGCCCTGCCCCGGCGACCTGCTGCACATGGACACAAGCCGCTACGCGCGCTTCNNGATCGTCGACGACCACTCGCGGCTCGCCTACGTCGAGCTCCACGACGACGAGCGGGCCGCGACCGTGACCGGCTTCGTCGAACGCGCACTTGCCTTCTACGCCGAGCACGGAATCGACGCGAAACGACTGATGACCGACAACGGCTTCAGCTACGTCAAGAACCGCTCGCTGCGCGAACTGCTCGCCCAGCGCGGCATCCGACACCTGACCACCGAGCCCTACCGGCCACGCACCAACGGCAAGGTCGAGCGCTTCCACCAGACGATGGGCCGCGAGTGGGCCTACGGCCTCGCCTACCGCTCACACCGCCAACGCGCACAGGCGCTGCCACACTGGCTCGACCACTACAACCGGCAAAGACCACACAGCTCGCTCGGAGACCGACCCCCGATCAGCCGCGTTCACAACGTCCGTGGGTAGGACAGCTAGACGGCTGGGCCGTCGGCGACGTCGTCGCCGCCGTCGTCGTGCTCTTCGCGCTCGCGCAGGTAGCGCGTCAGCTCAGCGGCAAGGCTCTCGCCCGACGGCAGGTCCTCTGCCGCCTCGAGCATGTCGACGCGCCGCTCGAGCTCCTCGACGTACGACGCCGTCTCGGCGTCGGTCGACACGGCCTCGCTCACCTGCTCGCTGTACTCCTCCGACGCCTGCTCGAGCTCGTCGAGGTCGATGTCGATGCGCAGCAGCTCCACCGGCTCGACNNCTCACCCAGGCGCCGTACGAGCGCCAACGCGGCTCGCGGGCTCGGGGCGAGCGACACATAGTGCGGGACGGCCGCCCAGAGACTCACCGACGGAATGCTTGCGTCGCGGCAGCCGTCGTGCACGACACCGACGATGCCGGTGGGACCTTCGTACCGCGACGCCTCGAGACCGAGCCCCGACACGAGCGCGGGATCGGTTGCAGCAGCGGTGACGGGCGCCGGCCGCGTGTGCGGAACGTCGGCGAGCAGCGAGCCGAGGGTGACGAGCATCTCGACGCCGAGCTCCCGCGAGAGCCCGAGCACGAGGTTCGAGAACGTCTTCCAGCGGAGGTTCGGCTCGACCCCGAGCAAGATGACGGCGTCGCGATCGCTGCCCGGAATCGGAGCGTGGTAGAAGACGTTCTCGGGCCAGTCGAGCTGGCGCGTGACTCCGTCGACGAGCGACACCTGCGGCCGGGTCGCCTGGAAGTCGTAGAAGCCCTCGGGATCGATCTCGGCGAACCGCGTCGCGTCCCACTGCTTGGCGAGGTAGGCGCCGCCGAGCGACGCACCCTGACCACCGTCGTTCCAGCCCCGGAAGGCGGCGACCAGCACCGGACGGCGCAACGCGGGCCTGAACATGACGTTCAGCTCCGACATGTGCGCAGTCTACGTGCGGCCTGAAGAGATAGGCCGCCACAATCGCGCGACGACGCCCACCGTCCAGGCGAAGAGCGCAGCAGCCACCGTGACGTGCGCGAGCACGAGCCACCACGGCACGTCGCTGTACGTGCGGTACTGGATCTCGCCGATCGCCATCTGCCCGAGGAGGATCGCGAGCAGCAACCCACAGCCGCGCAGCAGCCAGGGGAAGCGTTCGCGGTTGCGCCACGTCCATGCGGCAAGCACGAGAAACACGATCCCGAACGCGGCCACCGCGCGAACGTGCAGCGTAACCGACGGCTGGAAGGAGCCGAGCCGATGCACACGCGTGTCGCCCGAGCTGCCCGGATACTTCCCGGCTGCCGTCGCGAGCGTGCCGGAGACGACGAGGACGCCGCTCGCCACGAGGAGCGCCACGCCCCCTGCTCGCGCAAGAGCCGGGAGCGACGCAGCGCCGCCGCGCACCAGGCGCGACCCCTCGACGAGCACGAGCACGCCGAGGCCGAGCACGAGGAGCGAGAGCAGCAGATGGCTGATCACGAGCCAGGGGTTGAGGTGGTAGTACACGGTGACCGCGCCGAGCGGCGCCTGGCCGAGCGTCCCGACGAAGACGGCCCAGGCGAGGATCTTCACGGCGCGCAAGAGCCCCGGCGTCCGCAACGCCGCGACGGCGAGCACGAGCGTCGTCAGCACCGTGAAAAAGGCGACGACGCGATTCGAGAACTCGACGTACGAGTGGTAGCCCTTCTTCGGAAAGGGGTCGCCCGGCTGGCAGCCCGGCCAGTGCTCGCAGCCGAGCCCCGACGCGGTCAGCCGCACGGTCGCGCCGGTGGCCACGATCACGACGAGCATCCAGGCCGCGGCG
>PLDP01000192.1 GCA_003136795.1 Actinomycetota bacterium | reverse complement strand
GCTGCGCGAGCACGTCGAGCGGGTTGCGCGTGATCTTGGTCTCTTCTATCTCGCCCTCGCTCATCTCGCGCGCGACGACTGCCGATTCGAGCAGGTCGGCGCGGAACTTCGGGAAGATGCGACCCTTCGACGTCGCACCCATTTCGTGCCCGGCGCGCCCGATGCGCTGCAACCCGCGCGCGACCGACTTGGGCGACTCGACCTGGATCACGAGATCGACCGCGCCCATGTCGATGCCGAGCTCGAGGCTCGACGTCGCGACGAGGCACGGGATGCGCCCGGCCTTCAGGTCTTCCTCGACGATCTGCCGCTGCTCGCGTGCGAGCGAGCCGTGATGCGCGCGCGCGATCTCTTTCTCCGCGAGCTCGTTCAGCCGCAGCGCGAGCCGTTCGGCGAGCCTGCGGCTGTTGACGAACACGATCGTCGAGCGGTGCTCCTCGACGAGCCGCAGCACCTCCGGATAGATCGACGGCCAGATCGAATGCGCGCCGTGCTCGGTGCCGCTGTCCATCTCCTGGCCGTCGGCGGGCACGGGCTGCGACAGCGACGCGGTCGAGCCGAGCTCGCGCATGTCCTCGACCGGCACGACGACCTCCAGGTCGAGCTCCTTGCGCGTGCCCGCGTCGACAATCGTGATCGGCCGACCGCCCGAGACGAACCGCCCGATCTCCTCGATCGGCCGCTGGGTCGCCGAAAGACCGATCCGCTGCATGGGTTGCTCAACTAGCGATTGCAGGCGCTCGACCGAGATCGCCATGTGCGCGCCGCGCTTCGTCCCGGCCACGGCGTGCACCTCGTCGAGGATCAGCGTCTCGATGCCGCGCAGTGTCTCGCGCGCCTGCGAGGTGAGCATCAGGTAGAGCGACTCGGGTGTCGTGATGAGAATGTCGGGCGGCTCCTTCTGGAGCTCGCGGCGTTCCTTCTGCGGCGTGTCGCCGGTGCGCACGCCAACCCTCAACTTCGACTCGAGGCCTGCGAGCGGGCCGCGCAGGTTGCGCTCGATGTCGTAGTTCAGGGCCTTGAGNNTCTTGCCGGAGCCGGTCGGCGCCTGGATCAGGACGTGCTCGCCGCTCGCGATCGCCGGCCACCCCTGCACCTGGGCGGGCGTCGGCGCGTCGAAGGCCCGAGCGAACCAGGCCCGCGTCGCGGGCGAGAAGACGCTCAGCGGGTCCATCGGCCCAGCGTACTCATCGGAAGCTCCTAGGAAGTCCACAGGTCGCCTCGCTACGGTCGGCTGCATGAGATTCGACGAAGTGGTCACACGCCGCGGCTCGCTCGCACGGCTCGGCGGGCTCGTCGTCGCCGCGGCGGGCGGAACGGCCCTCGTGAGCGACGCAGCAGACGCCGGCAACCGCGCGATCGAGAGCGGCGCAGTCGCGTGCGTGCTCACGCCCGAGCTGACGGAGGGGCCGTACTACATCGCCGGCGAGAAGCTGCGCCGCGATATTCGCGACGGCCATCCTGGCACGCTCCTCACGCTGCATCTCTCCGTGCTGAATGCGTCGACGTGCAAGCCGATGAACGGCGCGGCGGTCGACATCTGGCACGCCGACGCAGCGGGCAACTACTCCGGGTTCGGCGCCGGCGCGTCGAGCCGGACCTTCATGCGCGGCATTCAAAAGACCGACGCGAACGGCGTCGCGACCTTCACGACGGTGTATCCGGGCTGGTACCAGGGACGTGCCGTCCACATCCACGTGAAGGTGCACGCCGGCGGCGCCGTGGTGCACACCGGTCAGCTGTTCTTCTCCGACACGCTGACAGACAAGGTGTACACCGCGGCGCCGTACGCGCAGGACTCGATCTTCGTCAACGGCGGCAAAACGAGCGTGCTCGAGGTCGCGAAGCGCGGCTCGGGCTACGTTGGCTCGATCGCGATGGGCGTGCACGCGTAGGAGGCACTCGAGCGTAAGCACGCTGGCCCAGGCGACAGATTGATCACGTCAGCTGTTTGCGGTCGCGCGCCGGTTGAGCGCACGCCTGATTTGACGCCGCCACCACCAACTCGTTTCGTGAGCTTTTAACCGCCCAAGCTCGGTGCGAGAGGCTTCGGTCTGCAGCGTCGAGAGGGCATCGACCGCCTCTTGCTTCATCTTCCAACCGCCGCCGTCGTACCACTGAGCCGCCTCGGCGATCACGGACTCGTCACCAAGCTGGCTGAGGCCTCGTAACCCCATCCGACGAACGTTCTCGTCCTGATCAGCGAGAAGCCCATGCAGCGTGTCCCGAGACTCCGGTACCGCGAGCTTGGCCAGCGTGACCGCCATCGCGCCCCGCACATCGGCGTCCTCTTCGCTCCCTACATGCCTCCGCAGTTCAGGCAGCGCCTGAGTGATTTCCTGTCGGCTGATCGCGAGAGCAGCGTGCAACCGCACTGCTGATTCGGGGGAGTCGAGCAGCCCGACGATTGCATTAGCGTCGTGGCTGCTAGAGATCTTCGAGGCTTCGACAATACGCTCGCGGCGGAGATCATCCTTGGCCATCTCAGCAAGCGTAGACGCCGCCACAACTCAGGGTGCATTGCGCAACACTGGCGCAGGCGACCGCACTGGTGTCTGACACCTACGGTGTCAGACACCCCTTCGATCTGCCGTCGGCCTCCGAGAAACTCGCGAATCAGATTCAGAGAGCGAATCTGGTTCGGCCTTGGTTCGGGGGACATTCCCGAAGGTTGCCCCAGGCGACTCATCTCGCCTCGATCAGCCCGGAGCGAGGAGCGAGCGGATGCGCCGAACGAGCCGCACCGCGAGCGTCGACTGCGGCAGCACATGCCGGTAGCGCACGGTGAGGCGCAGCGCCGCGACGGTCAACAGGACGATGCCGCCGAGCACGAAGAGATCGGCCAGGTTAAACGCAAACTCCAGGCCGCCACGAACGATGACGAACGGATTCGGAACGAGCCCGCGATGCAGGCCCGCTGACACCAGGTTGCCGAGCACGCCCGCCGCGAGCAGTCCCGCGCTGCCTGCGAGGAGTCGTGAGGGGAGGCGCGTGAGGAGCAGCGCGAAGACGAGCACAACCGCGGACAGAATCATCCACTCGCCCGAGCGCTGGTGGAAGAAGAGCGGAGCGGTTGGCAGAACGGACTTGACGAGGAGGTCGATCCCGGCGAGCGGCACCGCCAGGAAGACGACGATGGCGATACGACCCCTCACCCTCGGGGTCATCGGCGCTCCTCCTGTTCGACCCGATCCCCCGCGTCGAGGGAGCTTGTAGCCCACGTTCCGCTTGGCGGGACGCTCGCCTGTCCCACTGAACCTGGTTCGGCGTAGCCGAACCAGGTTNNGCGAGCACGGCGCGGGCTTTCTCCACATCCCCCTCGTTCACGAGGACGAAGAGTGTGTCGGGAGCCTGGCCGCCCCAAATCGCCGCAGTTGAGTTCACATCCGGGAGCGCTTCGACTGCGCACTTGATTCCGCTAGCGCGGAGCCTTTCACAGATCTCCTCGCCAGCAGTCTCGTCCAATACCGCCATGAAACGACAAGGCACGTCCATTGGTTCGACTCTAGCTGGGGCTAGGCGGGCAAACNNGGATGGCCGTTGACCGGATGGGGATGCCATTGCAAACGCCAGCAGCTGCGTACGTGGCAGTTGTGCTTCCGCAACCAGAGGTACAGCGCGCCGGTGAACGCCGTGATCAACGTGATGTCCGCGAGCGGGCCGCTGACGAAGTTGTAGCCACCCTTCGTGGGCCAGTGGATCANNGGAATGCAGGTTGGCGAGGACGAACATCCGGCCAGGCTACTCCCACGCTCGGGGGCTCCTGCTCCCAGTAGGATCGGACCGTGCCCGACGCGCTCTGGTTCACCGACGACCCCGCGGCGTGCAAGCTCCTTGTCGACGATCCGTTCGCGCTGCTCGTCGGCTTCGCGATCGACCAGCAGGTGACGGTGCCGAAGGCGTTCGCCGGCCCGTACGTGTTGAAGCAGCGTGCGGGAACGCTCGACCCGCAGAAGCTCGCCGGGATGGACCTCGGGCCCGCGTTCGCCGAGAAGCCGGCGATCCACCGCTTCCCCAGCGCGATGGCCAATCGCGTGCGGGAACTGGCGGCCGTCGTGACGGAGGACTACGGCGGCGACGCCTCCCGCNNGACCTGAAGAAGCGGATCGGCTCCCTCCCGGGGTTCGGCGAGATGAAGATCAAGTCGCTCGGCGCGGTGCTCGCGAAGCAGTTCGGCGTCAAGGCCGCGGAAGGTCTCGCGCCGAACCACCCCACGCTCGGCGACGTCACCTCGCCCGAAGAGCTGCAGCG
>PLDP01000199.1 GCA_003136795.1 Actinomycetota bacterium | reverse complement strand
ACGTCGTGTGGGAAGGGAACGTTGCGCGCGGCACCGGCGCGATCACCGCCGGCACGGGCGCATTCAGCGCGCTGCCGTTCTCGCTGCCGACCCGCATCGGCAACGCGGAGGGCAAGACGAGCCCCGAGGAGCTGCTCGCCGCGGCACACGCCGGCTGCCTGACGATGTCGCTCGCCAGCGAGCTGACGAGCGCCGGAACGCCTCCGACGAGACTCGAGGTCACCTGCCGCATCGTCATGGACGAGGTCGAAGGCGAAGGGCACCAGATCGTCGCCTCGCAGGTGACGATCCATGCCGACGCCGAAGGCGTCGACGACGACGCGCTCGCAGCCGCGATCGAGACGGCCGATGCCGGTTGCCCGTTCTCGACGCTGCTCCGCAAAGCAGGCGTCGTGCTCGAGCTCAGCCGCGCCTGAGCTCGTCGCCGTGCTCGTCGAGCTCCGGCGGGCGGCGACGGACCGTCGCCGGCGTCTCGGAGAGCAGCGCGGGGAACGCGACGGTACGCACCCCGTCGGTCTCGTCGATCACGTCGAGCCCGAGCTCGTGCGCAAGTGAGAACGCCTCGTCGATCGTCTGCACCGGCCCTGACGGGACACCTGCGTCGAGCAGGATGTCGCGCCACTCGGCGCGCGTGCGCGCGCCCAGGTGCAGCTCGAGCAGCGGGCGAAGCTCGGGGCGGTTGACGACGCGCGCCTCGTTCGTGGCGAAGCGCGGATCGAGTGCCAGCTCGGGAGCGCCAATCGCCTCTGCGAGGCGGCGGAACTGGCCGTCGTTCCCTGCTCCTACCATCAGGTCGCCGTCGGCGGCCGCGTAGGTCGCAAACGGCTCGATGCTCGGATGGTCGTTACCAAGCCGCAGCGGCACCTGCCCGTCGGCGAGCCAGCCGGTCGACTGGTTCGCGAGCATCGCGAGGTTCGCGCTCAGGAGGTCGATCGTCACGCGCTGGCCGCGGCCGGTGTCGCGACGCGCGTACAGCGCGGCGAGCACGCCGATCGTGGCGTACAGCGCGGTGACCACATCGATGATCGCGACGCCCGTCTTCGACGGCGACTCCGGCGGCCCCGTGACGCTCATCAGCCCGCCCACCGCCTGCACGATCGGGTCGTAGCCGGGGATCCGCGCGCCTCCGCGCTCGCCGAAGCCGCTGATCTCGCAATGGATCACGCCCGGATTCGCCGCACGGATCGTCTCGTAGTCAAGTCCGAAGCGCGCGAGCGTGCCGGGCTTGAAGTTGGAGACGACGACGTCGGCGCGCTCGCACAGCTGCCGTGCGAGGTCGAGATCGGGTGCGGTCTTCAGGTCGAGCACGATCGAGCGCTTGTTGCGGTTCGCCGCGTGGTGGTAGGCGGCGCGGCCCTGCGCGTCGGCGGGCGGCGACCAGCGGCGCGTGTCGTCGCCGTCCGGCGACTCGACCTTGATCACGTCGGCGCCGAGATCGCCGAGGGTCATCGCGACGATCGGTCCCGCGAGCACACGCGAGAGATCGACGACGAGGATTCCATCCAACGCACCCTGCATGGCCCTACACCTCGACGTCGATCGACTCGAGGATGACGCCCTGCGCGCCTTCCTCCGTCGGATCGGTTCGCAGCTCGGCCTCGACTTCTGCGCCTTCGGCAAGCGTCCCGCGCGAGGCGTCCTCGAAGTGCTCGAGGAAGTGACCGGGCGTGAAGTGCGACAGCGCACCGAGCTTCACCGTGATTCGTGTCACGCGTGTCGCACCTTCTGCGCGGGCCCGCGAGTCGATCTCACGCATCAGGTCGTCCATCAAGACGCGTTCGTGCACGCCGTCACCTCCGCTCGCACGGCGTCCGCCGTGTGCTCGACAACCGCGGCGACCGCCGGAGTGAGCTCGTCGCCGATCTCGAAGCTTCCTCCTTCGATGCCGAAGACGACTGTGCGCCCGGGCAGCCGCCCGAGCACGCGCGCGAGCTCGACCGCCTCGGCCACACCGACGTGGTGCGTCGAGCGGCGAAAGAGGTCGGTGGGCAGCTCGTGCTCGCTCGCGTCGAGGCGGTGCACCGTGCCGGGCTCGGCGCCCGAGGAAACGGCATCGACCAGCCAGAGCACGCTTGCTCCTTCCCACGCATCGATCAGAGCGGTCGGCTCGCCCTCGCGCTCGACCAGCTCGACGCCCTGCGGCAACGTCCCCTGCAGACGGCGAGCCACTTCGAGCCCGACGGCGTCGTCACACCGCCATGGATTGCCGACGCAAACGACCTTCAGCGCCGCTCCACCTCGAGCTTCAGGAAGTGCGTCGCACACGAGATGCACGGATCGTAGTTGCGAATCGTCTGCTCGCAGAGAATCGCCAGCTCCTCGTCCGGGACGTCGAGCGAGCGCTCGACGACACCGCGCAGGTCCTCCTCGATCGCCCGCTGGTTCTGCGAGGTGGGCGGCACGATCTTCGCCTCGAGGATCGTGCCTTCGTCGTCGATCGCGTACCGGTGGTAAAGGATGCCGCGCGGCGCCTCGGTGCACCCGAACCCCACGCCCGCGCGCGGCTCGACNNACCAGCTCGACGCAGCGCACGATGATGCTGCGGAACGGGTTGCGCTCGGACGGGTCGAGCCCGACCTCCCTGGCCGACTCACGCGCCAGCGGTGAGAGCCGGTCGGCGAACAGCGCGAACCGCGCGAGCGGCCCGCACAGGTACGAGCCTCGCTCGATCAGCTTCGAGTGGAGGGCGTTCGACCAGGCGACGTGCTCCTCGACGAAGTGCTCGTCGTACTCGGCGACGGCGATGTCGAGACCGCGGTTGGAGACGATGCGGCCGCGGTCGATCGGGTACTCGCCCGGTTCGTCGAGGGTGACGAGCTCGTAGTCCTGCTCGTAGTCGGGGAAGTTGAAGCCTGCAGTGATCCGCACCGCCTCGAGCGCGATCTCTCGCGCGCGCTCAAGCTTGTCGACGAGCGTTGCGAGCTCGCGCTTGCGCGGCGTGCGATACCAACCGCCGACCTTCACGTTGATCGGGTGCACCTCTCGCCCACCGATCACCGTCATCAGCTCGTTGCCGGTCTTCTTCAGCTCGAGCGCCTGGGCGACGAGCGCGGGGTTGTCGCGCGCCAATTCGATCGCGCTCGCGTAGCCGAGGAAGTCGGGCGCGTGGAGCATGAAGACGTGCAGCGCGTGGCTCTCGATCCACTCACCGCAATAGAGGAGCCGTCGCAGCGCACGCAGCTGGCCGCCGACCTCGACGCCGCAGGCCTGCTCCATCGCCTGCACCGAGCTCATCTGGTAGGCGACCGGACAGATGCCGCAGATGCGGGCCGTGATGTCGGGCGCCTCGGTGAACGCGCGACCGCGCAGGAACGCCTCGAAGAACCGCGGCGGCTCGTAGATGTTGAGCTTCACCTCTTCGACGCGGCCGTTCTCGATCCGCACGAGCATCGCTCCCTCACCCTCGACGCGGGCGAGATAGTCGGTCTTGATCGTTTTCGTCCGGGGCTCAGCCATCGCCCGCACGGGCCCTTTCGAACGGCTCGACGTTGAAGGTGCGGAACGCGCGCTCGACCGCAACGTCGCTCATGCCGAGCACGTGCAGCCGCCGCGTCAGCGAGGCGGTGTTCGGGGTCTCCATCGGCCCGAAGCAGCCGTAGCAGCCGCGGTTGTAGGACGGGCAGATCGCNNACACAGACGGTGCCGCGGGCCTTGCACTCCATGCAGACGCTCGTCGACGGGATGTTCGGCCGCCGCCCGTGCAGGAGCGCCGTGATCACTTCGAGCAACTGGCGCTTGTTGATGGGACAGCCATTCAGTTCGAAGTCGACAGGGACGTGCGCGGCGATCGGCGTCGAGGTTGCGAGCGTGGAGACATACTCGGGCGTCGCATAGACGATCGACAGGAACTCGTTGACGTCGCCGAAGTTCTTGAGGGCCTGGATCCCGCCGGCGGTCGCGCAGGCGCCGATCGTGACGAGCTTGCGCGAGGCGCGGCGCACCTCCTGGATCCGTTCCACGTCGTGCGCCGTCGTCACGGAGCCCTCGACGAGCGAGAGGTCGTACGGCCCTTCGATCGTCGCGCTGCTCGCCTCGAGGAAGTAGGCGATCTCGATCTCTCCCGCGAGTGAGAGCAGCTCGTCCTCGCAGTCGAGCAGCGACAGCTGGCAGCCGTCGCAGGACGAGAACTTCCACACGGCCAGCGTCGGTTTGCGCGTCCCGGTGCTCACAGCTCGCGCGTCCCCAGC
The DNA here is from genome assembly GCA_003136795.1 of Actinomycetota bacterium. Taxonomy (GTDB): domain Bacteria; phylum Actinomycetota; class Thermoleophilia; order Gaiellales; family Gaiellaceae; genus PALSA-600. The sequence goes on along the minus strand of PLDP01000199.1, from coordinate 5,233 downwards.
AACTCGGCGATCTCGTCGTAGCGGTAGACGGGGCCGTCCCGGCAGATCAGCGTCGGGCCGAGCTGGCAGTGGCCGCAGTGCCCCAGCCCGCAGCGCATGTTGCGCTCCATCGAGAGATAGATCTGGTCCGGTGGGACTCCTCGCTCGAGCAGCGCCCTGGCCGCGAAATGCATCATGATCTCCGGCCCGCAGACGAACGCGACGGTCGAGCCCGGGTCGAAGCGCGCGCCGGCGACGAGCTTCGGCACCACGCCGACCTTGCCCTGCCAGCCGGCTTCGGCGCTGTCGACCGTCACGTCGACCTGCAGGTCGAAGCGTCCGCGCAGGCGCTGCAGCTCGAGCTTGTAGAGCAGGTCGGCCGGCGTGCGACTGCCGTAGAGGAGCGCCACGTCCCCGTACTCGCCACGGCTCCCGAGCACCTGGAGCACGGCCGGCCGAAGCGGCGCGAGCCCGATGCCGCCGGCAACGACGACGATGTCCGCCCCGGCCGCGGCCTTGACGGGCCACACGTTCCCGAACGGGCCGCGCACGCCGATCACGTCGCCGAGTTGCGCCGCGCAGATCGCCTGCGTGACGGCGCCGACCGACCGCACGGTGTGGACGAGCGGGCCGCCCGGTTCGCCGGAGACCGAGATCGGCACCTCGCCGATCCCGAAGGCGTAGAGCATCGTGAACTGACCCGGAGCGGGCTCGACCCGATCGCCGGAGACCGGCTCTAGCTCGAGCGTCCACGTGTCGCCGAGCTCGCGCGTGCGCTGCGTGACCTGAAACGGCTCGGGCGTCATCGGCCCGGGCGCTGCGTGAAGCTCAGCTGCCGCCGTCATGCCCGTACACGTCGAGGAGTCGCTGCCGGGTCTGCTGCAGCCGCNNGGCGGGAAGAGCCACGACCAGCCGACCACCTCACCGGGGTCGAGCGTCTCGATCGTGACGGCGCCGCGGGTGGGAACGAATGTCTCGAGCGCCACGCTTCCGTGCCGGAGCACGTAAAAGATGTTCGCCTCGTCTCCGTTGCGGAACAGGAGCTCGCCCTCGTGGAAGTTCACGTTGGCGCCGCAGCCGGCGATCAGATCGAGCTCCGGGTCCGGCAGCCCGCTGAAGAGCGGCACGCCCCGCAGGAGCTGTTCAATCGTCTGCATGGTCAACTCCTTCGCCTGCGCGAATCGCGGTCAGCTCCTCGGTCACGTCGATCCCGACCGGGCACCACGCGATGCAGCGCCCGCAGCCGACGCAGCCGGAGCTGTCGAACTGGTCGTGCCACGTGCCGAACTTGTGCGTGAGCCACTGGCGGTAGCGCGACCGACCCGACGGCCGGATGTTCCCACCGTGGATGTACGAGTGGTCGAGTGAGAAACAGGAGTCCCACGACCGCGTCCGCTCGGCCCGGTCGCCCGTCAGGTCGGTGACNNACCTCGTCCCAGCGTGGGCTTTCGAGGTTGCGCGCAAGCAGATTGCGGATGTCGGTCGCATCGACGCTTCGCCCCATTCGCTCCGTCGCCCGCGACACCGAGGCGGTTGCAGCCTCGAGGTCGGCAAGCTCCGCCTCGCGACAGGGCAACTCGCGCAGGAGCTCCGCGCCCCGGTCGCTTCCGACCTCGACGAGCAGGCGGTGCGTGCCGTCCAGGATCTCCGTGAGCGCGAGGTCGTAGCCCTTTTCCGCCTTCGGGCCGGTGCCCATCGAGACGCAGAAGCACGTGCCCGACGGCTCGAAGCAGTTGACCGCGACGATGAAGGCGTCCTTGCGCCGCGCGGCGTAGTCGCGGTCGGTGTAGTTGCCGCCGAGGAAGACCGTGTCCTGGATCGCGATCCCGTGCAGCTCGCAGGGGCGCACGCCGATCAGAGCGAGCGGCGTATCGTTGACCGGCTCTTCCTCGATCGCGAGCCCGTCAGGGCCGCGATGGGCCTGCCAGAGCCGGATCTTGGGTGGGAACAGGAACTGTTTCCACGAGTGCGGGCCGAGCGCGTAGCCGAAGCGCGCTTCGTCGTCCCGGCGCTCGAGCCGGTAGGAGCCGGCGTCCTGCACGTCCTGCCAGCCGATCGGGAGATCGTCGGCCGACTCCAGCTCCTCGTAGACGATCGCGCCGTCCCGCACGGTCGGGCCGAGCACGCGGTAGCCGCGGCCGGCGAGTGCGCCGATGAGGTCAGCGAGGCCCTCGGGCGCAATCACGCTTGTCTCTACGGTCTGCACGGCGCAGGAGAGACAGTCGCAGCCCCGCGGCCGCTCACCATCGGTAGGCGCACGGAGCGCGCGGTGCGGGTTTCCCGCAGAGGATTCGCGCTCTCTCTCCGTTGCGGGCAGGCGGCACTTCGGCCAGGGTCGAAGGATGTGCCTGGCGATTCCCGCCCAGATCGTCGAGATCGTCGACCCGGACGCGGCACTCGCGAAGGCCGAGATCTCCGGCGTACGGCGCGTCGTGTCCTACGCGTTGTGTCCCGAGATCGAATTGGGTGACTGGGTGCTGATCCACGTCGGCTTCGCACTCGAGCGGATCGACGAGCAGCAGGCGCGCGAGACGATCGACCTGCTCGAGCGGATGGGCGAGGCCTACGAGCAGGAGCTGCGCGAGATCAAGGCGAGCGCGGCGCTGTGACCTTCCAGAACCTTCGCTGCATCACCTGCGGCGACACCGCGATTTCGGCGACGGTCGTCCGCGTCGACGGCGTCACCGCGACCGTCGAGCACCAAGGCGCACGTGAGCAGGTCGGGATCGAGCTCGTCGCGCCGATCGCGGTCGGTGACGTGCTGCTCTGCCACGCCGGCATAGCGCTCGACAAGCTGCCGGCGACGCCATGAGGTTCGTCGACGAGTTCCGCTCCGGCGAGCTCGCGCGGAAGCTCGTGCACGAGCTCGAGACGCTCGTCGAGCCGGGCCGCGCAATGAAGTTCATGGAGGTGTGCGGCGGCCACACGCACACGATCTACAAGCACGGCATCGAGGACCTGGTGCCTGCGGAGATCGACTTCCTGCACGGCCCCGGCTGTCCCGTGTGCGTAATCCCGATGGGACGAGTCGACGATGCGATCGCGCTCGCCGAGCGGCCCGAGGTGATCTTCACGACGTTCGGCGACATGATGCGCGTCCCCGGCGGCCGTGGCTCGCTGCTCGAAGCGAAGGCGCGCGGCGCCGACGTGCGCATGGTCTATTCACCGCTCGACGCGCTCGAGCTCGCGCGCCGCAACCCGGACCGCGAGGTGATCTTCTTCGCGATCGGCTTCGAGACGACCGCGCCTGCCACGGCGATCACATTGCTGCGAGCGCGTGCCGAGGGAATCCGAAACTTCTCCGCCTTCTGCAACCACGTGACGATCGGCCCGCCGCTCAAGACGATCCTCGACTCGCCCGGCCTGCAGCTCGACGGGTTCATCGCTCCGGGGCACGTCTCGACCGTGATCGGCACGCGGCCGTACGACTTCATGGCTCGCGACTACGGCAAGCCCGTCGTCGTCACCGCGTTCGAGCCGATCGACATCTTGCACGCGACAGTGATGCTCGTCCGCCAACTGCGGGAAGGGCGCTGCGAGGTGGAGAACCAGTACACCCGTGTCGTTCGGCGCGACGGCAACCCGCGCGCGCTCGCTGTGCTCGAGGAGACGATGGAGCTGCGCGACACCTTCGAGTGGCGCGGCCTCGGCTGGATCGAGCGGAGTGCGCTCAAGCTGCGCCCCGAGTTCGCGGCCTGGGACGCCGAGGTCCGGTTCGAGCTGCCGGGCACGCGCGTCGACGACCCGAAGGCCTGCCAGTGCGGCGAGGTGCTCGTCGGAGCGATCAAGCCGTGGGAGTGCAGGGTCTTCGGCACCGCGTGCACGCCCGAGCGCCCGATCGGCACGTGCATGGTCTCGAGCGAGGGCGCGTGTGCCGCCTACTACAACTACGGACGGCTCGCGAAGCGGCGCGAGCGCGTCCCGGCATGAAGCTGCGCGACGAGGTGGTGACGCTCGCGCACGGCGCGGGCGGGAAGGCGACGCGCGCGCTCGTCGAAGGGCTCTTCGTGGAAGAGCTCGGCAACCCGCTGCTCGCGCCGCTCTCGGACTCGGCGCTGCTCGAGGTGAACGGCTCGCGGCTTGCGTTCACCACCGACTCGTACGTGGTCAAGCCGCTCTTCTTCCCCGGCGGCGACATTGGCGACCTCGCGGTGAACGGCACGGTCAACGACCTCGCCGTCGCGGGCGCTCGCCCACTCGCCCTCTCGGCCGGGTTCGTGATCGAGGAAGGCTTCCCGGTCGCCGACCTGCGGCGGATCGCAGCCTCGATGGCGCTGGCCGCGAAGGCTGCTGGAGTGCCGGTCGCGGCCGGCGACACGAAGGTCGTCGAGCGCGGCAAGGCAGACGGCGTGTACGTGACCACGGCCGGGATCGGCGTCGTCGCGCCCGGCGTCGCGCTCGGGCCCGAACGCGTTCAGGCCGGCGACCGCGTGCTCGTGTCCGGCACGATCGGCGACCACGGCATCGCCGTGATGGTCGCCCGCGGTGAGCTGCAGCTCGAGGTCGACCTGCAGAGCGACACCGCGTGCGTGCTCGAGCTCGCGCAAGCACTGCTCACGCTCGGAGGCGAGATCCGCTTCATGCGCGATCCAACGCGAGGCGGCGTCGCCACGGCGCTGAACGAACTGGCGCAGGCGGCAGGCGTCGCCGTGCACCTCGACGAGACGGCGTTGCCGGTCCGCCCGGAGGTCGTGGGCACGTCGGAGATCCTCGGCATCGACCCGCTCTACGTCGCGTGCGAAGGGCGGCTGATCGCCGTCGTCGCCGCCGCGTCCTGCGACGCCGCGCTCGCCGCGCTGCAGGCGCACCCGCTCGGAGCCGGCGCGGCCGTGATCGGCGAGGTGCGCGCGGAGCCGGAAGGGCTCGTGCTGCTGGAGACGAGCTTCGGCGGCAGTCGCGTCGTCGACATGCTCGTCGGAGATCCGCTGCCGCGCATCTGCTGATCAACCATCTAGCATCGAAGGATGAGGACGGGGATCGATAGGCGCGCGATGACCGCGCTCTCGAGCGGGCATCTCGCGGTCGACTTCGCGTCGGGCAGCGTTCCGGCGCTGATCCCCTTCATGACCGACCGCTTTCATCTGAGCTACGCGCTCGCAGCGATGCTGCTCCTGGCCGCGACCGCGTCGTCATCGCTCGTGCAGCCGCTCTTCGGCCTGTGGTCGGACCGCCGCGGCGCTCTCTGGCTGATCCCGGGGGGCGCGCTGCTGGCTGCGCTGGGTGTCGGCGGCGCCGCGATCTCGCCCGAGTATCC
>PLDP01000257.1 GCA_003136795.1 Actinomycetota bacterium | reverse complement strand
TGCGACTTCTTCACGGTCGAGAGTGTGTTCTTGCGCCGCTACTACGCGCTCTTCTTCATCGCCCACGGAAGCCGGCGCGTCTCGCTCGGCGGTTGCACGATGAACCCGACCGGCGCGTGGGTAACCCAGCAGGCGCGCAACCTCGGCCTCGACTTCTCAGACCACGGCGTTCGGTTCCTGATTCGTGACCGCGACAGCAAGTACAGCGGGCCTTTCGACGAGGTATTCAGCAGCGAAGGCATCCGGATCGTGAAGACGCCAGTGCGGGCGCCGAAGGCGAACGCGATCGCCGAGCGCTTCGTCCGCACTGTGCGTGCCGAATGTCTCGACTGGCTGCTGATCGTCAACCGCCGTCACCTCGAAGGCATACTCCGCGTCTACGTCGACCACTACAACCACGAGAGGCCGCATCGCGCCCTCGAACTCCGGCCGCCCGAACCCGACCAGCAACGTGAGAGATCGCCCGGAGGGCGAGATCCGTCGTCACGACCGGCTCGGCGGCCTCATCCACGAGTACTACCGAGCCGCCGCATGAGACGCGACACGAATAAAGGTGCCCTTCAACCGGCCGCCTTGACCGAACCGCTCCGCGGCAGCACCAAGAGCAGATCGCGCACCCTCGCCGGGCGGGCGAGGATCTGCGCCAGCTCCGATCTCGCCCGCCGCCAGATCGGTTGTTACTCGAAGCGCGGTCAGGTCAGGTTAACTCGTCCTCTGAGGATCGGGTGCCGGGTACGGCTCGCCCGGATCGGGGACTGGATACGGCTCGCCTGGTCCCGGCAGAGGCAAGCCGGGCGGGGGCTCAGGTACTTCCGCGGATTTGTCGGTCAGCATCCAGCGATCGTACTTCAGTCTTGGGGCTCGAGCGCGTAGGCGACCGCTTCGTCAAGTGGCATCGCATGGCCTGCTGCTCGCGCGGCGGCCAGGTGTTCCTCGAAGAGCTCGGGCGCTGAGAAGCGCGACGTGATGCGTGCTTGCGAGGACTTGAGGACCTCCGAAGAGGGCCTCGTTTCGTTCGTGGGTTGGATGTAGATCGGACTCGCGCATCCCTCACTTCTTCTTGCCCTTCGCCTGCGCCAGATCCGAACCCGCGACGCTCTTCGCGCCCATCGTGGACTTCTTGTCCTGAAGCTGCTTGCTCGTCAGAGACGCATCCTTCTTGCCCGTCGCCATGACCTCACTCCGCTGCACGTCGCTTGTTGTAGGACATGAGGTCGAAACTACTCACGGAAGGCATGCCTCCCACGGGGGCTTATCGACTGACGCCGACAACGGCCTCTCAGGACAGGTCACGTGGGGAGCATGACCTGAATGTTTGTGTCTGGCTCGGGTGCTTCGGTGCGAAGCGTGGTTACCACGCCTGCGGCGTTGGCGAGGGCGAGTGTGTGTTCGAAGGTTCTTTCGTCTCCGTCGAGGTCGAGCAGGAGGTAGTTGCGCTCTTCTTTGTGGCTGCGCGGCGGCTGTACGCACTCGTGTTCATCGAACTCGCAACCCGGCAGGTGTATCTGGCGGGCATCACCGCGAACCCGAGCGGTGAGTGGGCGACCCAGCAGGCGCGCAACATCATCGAGACGTTCGTCCCCCTCCACCAGCGACCACCAAACGAGCAGCCGCCGCCAGGGTCAGAGACCGNNCTCGGCGGCCTCATCCACGAATACAAAGCCGCGGCGTGATCAAGGGCGAATCCGGTTTCCGGCACCCTCAGGCTGCGTCGGTAAGCTGACGGGTATCCGGGGAGCCCCTGTGTGAGGGGCTGAGAGAGCGCTTCCTTGCGTGTACCCGTCGAACCTGATCCGGGTCATGCCGGCGAAGGGAGCCGATGTTGCAGTCGATCGTCGAAACGCCTGTCGCGCCGCTGGGCGGAAGCGGCCTCGCCGTCGTTGCGAGAGGAGTTGTCCGCGTGCTCGGCGGCAAGCGCGTGCTCGACGGCGTCGACCTGCACGTCCCCGCGACGGGGCGCGTCGGGATCGTCGGCCGGAGCGGTGCCGGGAAGTCAACGCTGCTCTCGCTCGTCGCCGGCCTGGATGAGCCCGACGTCGGCGAGATCTCCATCGGCGGCGAGACCTTGCCCGCTGGCAGGCTTGCGCGCTGTGCGCTGATGCCGCAGCGCGACTGCCTTCTTCCTTGGCGGAGCGCACTCGACAACGCGGCGCTCGCGCTCGAGAACGCGGGGTTGCCGCGAGGGGAGGCGCGTCGCCGCGCGGCGCCGCTTTTTGCCCGGCTCGGCCTGGCGGGCTCGGAGCAGCTGCGTCCGGCGAAGCTCTCGGGCGGGATGCGCCAGCGGATCGCCTTCCTGCGCACGCTGCTCGCCGACAAGCCGGTGCTGCTGCTCGACGAGCCGTTCGGGGCACTCGACGCGATCACGCGCGCAGAGCTGCAGGAGTGGCTCGCCGACGCGCTCGCGGCTGAGCCGCGGACGGTGCTGCTCGTCACCCACGACGTCGAGGAGGCATTGCTCCTCTGCGAGCATGTGCTCGTGCTGGCGGCCGGTCGCGTCGTTGCCGAGCTCGACGTGGACGTGGCCCGTAACGCGCCGCGGCGCGGAGTTGTGACGAGCCCGGCTTTTCTCGAACTACGCGAGCGGGCGCTGGAGGCGATCGGATGAGACGTGCCTGGCCGCCGCTCGCACTCCTTGCCGCCCTGGTCGGGCTGTGGGAGCTGATCGTCCGCGCCGCGCACGTACCGGGCTACCTCTTCCCTACACCGTCTGCGGTCGCGTCCTCGCTCGCCGCCGACTCTGGCCTGCTCGGCCGGGCGACCCTCGTGACGCTGCGCGAGATCGTGCTCGGCTACCTGTTCGCGGTCGCCGTCGCGCTCCTGATCGCGATCCTGCTCCACTTCTCGGCTGCGCTGCGTCGTGCGCTGCTGCCGATCCTCGTGCTCTCGCAGACCGTGCCGACCGTGCTGCTCGCACCGATCCTCGCCATTCTGCTCGGCTACGGCATCGAGCCGAAGCTCGTCGTCGTCGCCGTCGTCTGCTTTTTCCCGATCGTGGTCAATGCCGTCGACGGCCTCCGCTCGGCAGACCCGGAGCTCGTACGGATGATGCGGACGCTACACGGCGGCCGACTCGCGATCTTCCGCCGCGTCGAGCTACCCGGCGCACTGCCGGCGATCTTCTCCGGCGCACGGATCGCGGCCACCTACGCCGCGGTCGGCGCCGTCTTCGGCGAATGGGCCGGCTCCTCTGCCGGACTCGGCTTCGTCATCCTGCAAGCACAGCCCGCGCTCGAGACCGCGCGCATCTTCGCCGCCGTCCTCATCCTGAGCGCGCTCGCGCTCTGCCTGTACGCGCTCGTCACCCTCGCCGAGCGACTCCTCGTCCCCTGGCAGCCGGAGGCCCACCATGCGTAGAAGCACCGTCGCCGCCGCTGTCGCGGCACTCGTCGTCCTCGCCCCGGCAGCGTTCGCCGGCGGTGCACAGAAGCTGACCGTGACGCTCGACTGGACCCCGAACCCCGACCACGTCGGCATCTACGACGCGCGCGACACGGGCCTCTTCGCGCGCGCCGGACTCGACGTGACGATCCGCTCCCCCTCCGACCCGACCGCTCCGCTCAAGCTCGTCGGCGTCGGCCGCAGCGACCTCGCCGTCAGCTACGAACAAGAGCTCTTCTTCGCCGCTGCCAAGCAGCTGCCGGTCGTCGCCGTCGCCGCCGTCGTCCCGCAGCCGCTCAACTCCTTCATGGCGATCGAGCCGAATGTCCGATCGCTGCGCGACCTGAAGGGCAAGACGATCGGCATCACCGGCGTCCCCTCCGACTACGCCACCCTCGACACCGCGCTCCACTCAGTCGGACTCACACGAACGCAACTGAAGATCGTCACCGTCGGCTACAACCTGCTTCCCGCACTGCTCGCCCACCGCGTCGACGCCATCCTAGGCGTCTACCGCAACGTCGAAGGGATCCAGCTCCAACTGCGTGGCCTCCACCCGACAATCATCCCCGTCGACCAAGCGGGCGTACCCAGCTACGACGAACTGGTGCTTGTCGCCAACAAGACGCGCCTGCACGACGATCCGCAATACCACTCGGCAGTGAAGCGCTTTGTCGGCGCCTTCCTCGCCGGCACCGCCGACGCGCGCAGCAACCCGAGCAGGGCGCTCGCGATCATGAAGAAGGTAACCGCCTCCGACCCTAAGTTCCTCGCCCGTGCCGTGCCCGCGACCCTGCGCCTGCTCGCGGGCTCGAAAGGCATCGGCTGCCTCAGCGCCGACGCCTGGCAGCGCTTCGGCGATTGGATGCACACGACCAACCTCCTGAAGAAGCCGATCGCTGCCGCATCGGTCGTAACCCCTAGCTTCCTGCCGTCACGCTGCCGCTAGGCCGAACAGCAAGCAGCACGCCTCCTTCGAGCGCGATCCGCGCTTGCGGCCCCGCAAACACGTTCGACACACCCCGACTCGAACCCGGCTCCAGCGTCTCTGAGCGGAGCGGGTAGACAAGACCGTCGGTCACGACCCCTCTCGCCCGCCCGTGCACCGCCAGCAGTGAGATCAGCTCACCGGGCTCGCCGTGGAGCGTGCGCTCGCCGCGAATCACGTGCACGGCGGCGGCGCCGAACTGGGCATCGACCCGCACGTCCGCGTACGCCTCAGCCGCCAACAACAACAACCCCCCGAACAGATGATCGAGCCGCCCACCGCCACCACCAAGAACGAGAAGACGCTCCGGCTCGAACCGCAGCGCAGCAACAAGCGCGAGCTCCAAATCCGTCGCATCCTTCTCCGCCGCATGCCGCTCGACACGCTCGATCCCCGCCAGCGTCTCCGCGGAGATCGAATCCATATCACCGACCACCAGGTCAACACTCAGCCCCAGCATCGACGCCAACTCGGCTCCGCCGTCGGCCGCGATCACCGTCGCGCCCGCGGGAAGATTGGTCACATGCAGGGAATCAGGGCCACCGCACAACACAACTACCGTCGTCATCGCGCAATCCTCGCTGACAACTCGCCTCAACAGTCCTGCCGTGCTCGGAACGTCAATTCGACCCCCTCTCTACAGAGAAGGGTTCAATACTCGCCGCCGCACATGCGGGACGTCGGAATCCGTTCGCCCATGAGGAATCCCAGCCCGAGGATGGAGCGTCTCGTAGCTGGGCGCGAGCGACGGCCCACACGTGTCGTGCTCGGCCGCGCCGTGCTCAGCGCTGGACGTTCAGCGCGCCTCGGGCGATCGCTGGAGCGGCGCGCCAGTACTGTGGTGGAACGTGTGCGGTCGCGCCGAGCTCGGCCGCCGCGCGCCAGGCCCAGCGTGGGTCGAAGAGCATGCCCCGTGCCAGCGCGACCATGTCAGCCTGGCCGGAGGCGATGATCTCCTCCGCGTGATGCGGCTCCGTGATCAGCCCGACGGCGATCGTGGGGATGCCCGAGGACGATCTGATCGCCGCGGCGAGTGGCACCTGGTACCCGGGCCCGACCGGGACCGACTGGCGCGGCGAGACGCCGCCGCTCGACGCGTCGATCCAGTCGACTTCGAGCCGTCGCAGCTCTCCGGCGAGGACAAGCGTCTGGTCGATGTCCCAGCCCCCCTCGATCCAGTCGGTCGCCGAGACGCGAACGCCCAGCGGGCGGTCGGCGGGCCAGGCGTCGCGAACGGCCGCGACGACCTGGAGCGGGAAGCGCATCCTGTTCTCCAGAGAGCCACCGTAGGCGTCGTCCCTGCGGTTCGCGATCGGCGAGAGGAACTCGTGCAGCAGGTACCCGTGCGCCGCATGGAGCTCGATCGCGTCGAACCCGAGACGCTCCGCTCTCTCGGCCGAGCGAGCGAACGCCGCCACGAGCTGCGGCAGCTCGTCCGTTGCGAGCGCGCGTGGGGCGAGCTCGCCGTCGGCATGGGGCACGGCCGACGGCGCGACGCACTCCCAGCCGCCCTCCTCGGGGGCGAGCTGCGCGCCTCCGTCCCAGGGCCGTTGGCTCGACGCCTTGCGGCCGGCGTGACCGAGCTGGATCACGAGGGGGATGGGTGAGTGCCGGCGCACGACGTCGAGCACGCGGCGGAGGGCGATCTCGTTCGCGTCGCTCCAGAGACCGAGGCAGTCGGGCGTGATCCGGCCGACGGGATCGACGGCCGTCGCCTCGAGGATCAGGAGCCCGGCACCGCCGAGGGCGAGATGACCGAGGTGGATGAGGTGCCAGTCGCTCGCGTCGCCGTCGANNTGGGCTCTCGCGGTGGGGGCTCGTCCGTCGAGCGGTCGGCAGGCCGTAGCGGTACATCAGCTCGGCCCAGAATTCAGCGCGGACAGCCTCTTCCGGGTCAGCGAAGTATTCGGTGCGGTTGACTGCGTTGGAGGTGATGCGCGGCCACACCCCCGACGTATCGATAGTCGCGTGACCGTCGGCGATCGCGAGGTCAAGGTACGTCGGTGGGAGAGCGGGCGCTGGCTGGCTCACTTCACGCAACCTAGCTGTAGTTCCTGAGGGCATGCCGTTGCCGCTTCGCGGTGCGACGGGCACCCCACAGGTTCCTGCCATCCCTCCTCCCCGCGTCGGCTGGCGGCAAGTCACGCAAGAACCATGTACCCGGCTGCGCTACGTTGTTTGCATCGACAACATCTTCCGCGAGGTGACTTGAATGCCTAGACCCCGTTCAAAGAGCACCACCCGCAAGACCACCGCCCGCAAGAGCGTTCCTAAGAAGTCAGCGTCGACCCGCAGAGCGAGCACGCCGAAGACTGCCGATGCCGACGCGGCATTCGTCTGCCCCGAGTGCGGCAAGACGTTCTCCCGCGCCGCATCTCTTGGTGCGCATCGCAACCGCGCGCACGGAATCACCGGTCGCTCAACACGACGCCCCAAGGCGACGAGCCGCAAGGCGAGGAACATCAAGACTGGTGCAACAAGGGCACGCATCGCGTCAGCCACACCCGTGAATCGTGACGCACTACTGAGCGCGCTCTTCCCCAACGGCATCCCCGCCCGCGAGAGTGTGATTCGCGACGTCAACGCGTGGCTCGACCAAGCTGAACGACTCGCCAAGCAACGGTGACTAGCTGGAGGACCGCCGACAGGCGATGGGTCGTCGAATAGTCACGCTTCGTTGACGAAGCGTGACTCGACGACTCCCTCTCTGC
>PLDP01000231.1 GCA_003136795.1 Actinomycetota bacterium | reverse complement strand
ACCGAGAGACGATCGACAAGGAACAGTTCGAGCGGCTCCTGGCGGGCGAGGGCGAGGACACCGTCTTCCCGCCGGAAGCGGCGAGCGTCCAGCCGGCCGAGCCGCAGCCCGAGCGCAAGCCGCAGGCGCGCACGCGCCCGTTCCCGCTTCCGGGCGGCGCAGCGATGCAGCCGCGCGAGCCGGAAGGCGCGAACTAGTGAATCGTCAAGCAACGTTTGCCGTGTTGGCGAGGGCGGCTTTGCGTGTGAGCTCTCGTCGGGTGCGGTGTCGTAGTTCGTCGCTGTCGCGGTGTGTTTAGACGGAGCCGCTGGGGCAGACGCCGGGGTGGTATTGCCAGGCGCCTTCGGGTCCGCCGAGGTGGCTTGAGCGGTCGCGGATGACGACGTACCAACCAACGCTTCGCGCTCATATCACCGGCTGCCGCTGGTTCTGGGCGTGGGCGCTTCTTGGATGTGCTGCTGCGTTCGGGTTCGTGTCGGTCGGCGTACTCGTGCTCACGCCGAGCGTGACTTTTGCCAGTGACTCAGATGGCGGCGTGGATCTTCTTGCGTAACCAGTCGATCTCGAACGGTGGAGCAAGCGCCGGCCAAGTTCTCGTCGGCGGGTCGCTCGAACAGAGCTTGTGCTATCACGGAAGTGGATTCGTTCTGGGAGCGACGGGGAGGGCGGGTGGTGAGTATCGGACGGTTGCTCTTGCGTCTGACAGTGGGCAGTGTCTTCGTCGGGCACGGGGCGCAGAAGCTCTTCGGCTGGTTCGGGGGGAGCGGCCTGGATGCTACGGCGGAGGGCTTTGAGAAGATCGGGCTTCGTCCGGGCCGGTCGAATGCGATCGCCGCCGGTGCGGCGGAGGCGGGTGGCGGAGCGTTGCTCGTGGCCGGGCTCGCGACGCCGGTTGCCGCCTCGGTTCTGACGGCGGCGATGTTGACGGCGATCCATCGCGTCCACTGGAAGAACGGTCCTTGGCTCAGCAACGGGGGCTACGAGTACAACGCGGTCCTGATCGCGGCGCTGCTTGCGATCGCCGAGGACGGGCCGGGCGAGCTCTCGCTCGATGCGGCGCTCGGACGCGAGCGCTCCGGGCGCGGCCGGGCTTTNNCGGCACAGGCCGGATGAGCCGGACGATTCAGGCGACGCTCTACAGCGACCCGGCCTGCCCCTGGGCCTATTCCGGGGTGCCGGCGCTGCGGGTGCTCGAGTGGCGCTACGGCAGCCAGCTCCAGTGGCGGCTCGTGCTGATCGGCTTGACCGAGGATGCCTCGCAGTATGTCGCGCGCGGCTATACGCCGCTGCGTGGCGCGCTCGGCCAGCTGCGCTTTCGCCGCTACGGGATGCCGTTCGCGCCGCAGCCGAAGGAACGTGTCAGCGCAACCGCTCGTGCCTGCCGCGCCGTCGTTGCGGCTCGACTCAACCGCTCCGGTGACGAATGGCGCGTGTTCCGGGCCTTGCAGCTCGCGAACTTCACGACGCCGCTGCTGCTCGACGACGATGCGCAACTCGCGACCGTTCTGCACACCGTGCCCGGCCTCGATGCGGAGGCGATCGTGTCGCGGCTCGACGATCCGGAGGTGACCGAGGCGTACGAGCGGGACCGGGCCGAAGCCCGGACGGCGGCCGGCTCGGCCGCGGCGCTCCAGGGCAAGACCGCCACCACCGACGGCCCTGTTCGCTTCACCGCTCCTTCTGTCACGTTCGAGCGCAACGGGCTGCGCGTCGTCGCCGGCGGCTTCCAGCCGGTCGAGGCGTACGACGTCCTGGTCGCGAACCTCGATCCGGAGCTCGAGCGTGAGCCGGTGCCCGACACGCCGCACCCGCTGCTCGAGCGGTTCCCGGAGGGGCTGACGACGCAGGAGGTAGCGGCCCTGATGGCGCGGGAGAACGACGCACCCGACCGTGAGGCCGCCGAGGAAGCATTGCTCGAGCTGGTCGGAGCGGGTGTCGCGACCCGCACACCACTCGGCGACGACGCGCTCTGGCAACCCGCCCCAGCAACCCCGGTTTGACCGGCTTGAAGGAACCGGAGCTGACCTTCGGAGGGCGGGGCCAGGCCCGCCACCGGTGCCCGGTTAGACTCGCTTCAGTGAGCGGCGGCGTCCGTTACGACGAGAGATGAGCGAGCACACCGTCGCCGTCTGGTCGGACTACATCTGACCGTTCTGCCGGCTCGGCCAGCCCACGGCCGACTGGATGCGGGACCGGTTCGGTGCCGAGATCACGTGGTTGTCCTATGACCTCCATCCGGAGTACCCGCCGGAGGGCATCAGGCGCGCGGATCTGCACGCGCGCTACGGCGACGCGTTCCACGACCGCCTGAAGGAGCAGTTCGAGCAGCAGGGATCGACGTACAACCCGCCGCCCGACGTCGTCCCGAACACGCGGTTCGCGCTGCGGCTCACGGAGCTCGCGCGCGAGCGCGGCCTCGGCCTGCGGATGCACGACCGCCTGATGGACGCGTACTGGACGGGGGCGCGCAACATCGGCGATGCCGACGAGCTGCGTGCGCTGGCGGCCGAGGTGGGCATCGACGATCCCGACGCCGCCTGGGACGACCCGACGTATCTCGAGCGGGTGCTCGCGTCGACCGCGCAGGCGCATTCGATCGGCGTCACCGGCGTTCCCGGCTTCCTGCTCGACCGGCGGCTACTCGTGCTCGGCGCGCAACCGCGAGAGCTGTTCGCCCGGGCGTTCGAGCAGCTCCACGCCGGCGAGTAGCCGGGCGACGCGCTAGCCAGACCGCGCGGCGGCCAAGCCGGGACGCACGAGTCGCGAGGGCGCCTTCAGCCCCGCCTCCCGCACCGGCGGATTGACCGGGTCGATGCAGGGTGGCGCGCCGAAGCTCGCCGCCCGGCGCTCAGCCGGTGCGTCGGCGTAGAGCGTCGTGCGCTGTCGCGTGTGGGGTGCGCAAACCGGGTT
>PLDP01000256.1 GCA_003136795.1 Actinomycetota bacterium | reverse complement strand
TGACGACCGCTGCCGCGATCACCTCCGCCGTCGGGCCGCTCGTCGGGCGTCGGCAGGAGGTGGCGGAGCTCCGCAGCCTCCTCGAAGCGGAGCGCCTCGTCACGCTCACGGGCGCGGGCGGCTCGGGCAAGACCCGGATTGCGCTCGAGGTTGTCTCGAGCTTCGACGGCGAGGCGGCGTTCGTCGGCCTGGCACCCGTCCGCGATGCATCGCTTGTCGCCGCGGTGATCGCGCAGGAGCTCGGCATCGGCGGAACCGGCGCGGAGGAGGCGCTCATCGAGGCGCTCGAATCGCGACGCCTGCTTCTCTGCCTCGACAACTTCGAGCACGTCATCGGTGCCGCGCCGTTCGTAGCCAGGCTCCTGGCGGCGTCGCCGGAGCTGCGCGTCCTGATCACGAGCCAGACGCCGCTGCGGCTGTCGGGGGAGCAGGAGTTCCCGCTCGCGCCGCTCGTTGTGGATGAGGCGGTCGAGTTCTTCACGGTGCGGGCCCGCCGCTTCCAGCCGGCGTTCCAGCCGGACGACGCCGTCGTCGAGATCTGCCGCCGGCTCGACGGGTTACCGCTCGCGCTCGAGCTCGCGGCGGCGCGCGTGAAGCTTCTCTCGCCTGCGCAGATCCTCGAGCGGCTCGAACACCGTCTGCCGCTGCTCACGGGCGGTCCGCGCGACGTGCCCGAACGGCACCGCACGCTGCGCGCCGCGATCGACTGGAGCTATCAGTTGCTGACGCCGGCAGAGCAGCGGCTGTTCGCCTGCCTTTCCATCTTCCCCGGCGGGTGCACGCTCGACGAGGCTGAAGCCGTAGGCGACGAGGGCATCGACACGCTCGACCAGCTGGCATCGCTCATCGACAAGAGCCTGTTGCGCCGGCAGAGTGGTGACGAGCCGCGGTTCCGGATGCTCGAGACGCTTCGCGAATACGCCCTCGAGCGGCTCACCGATGCCGGTCTCGACGACGAGATGCGCGCGCGGCAGACCGCGTTCTACGTGCGGCTGGCCGAGCGAAGCGAGCGCGCGATGCTTCAGGGAAACCAATACGCCGAGTGGGCAGCGGTGCTCCGGGCGGAGCTCGACAACCTCGACGGCGTCGTCCACTGGGGCTTCGAGCATGACCCCGAGTCGGCGTTGCGCATCCTGGCGGCAGCGGGATCGCGCATGTTCCATCTCGCACCGGCACGCGTGGCGGGCTGGCTCGACAGCGCGCTCGATCTCTCCGGGTCGGTTCCACCGGCTGTCGCGGCGGGGGTACAACGCTCCGCCGGTTTCGTTCATCTCGCCGTGCGCGACCTTACTCGAGCGGAGGAGCTGCTCGGCAAAGCGGTTGCGACGCGCGAGCGCCTCGGCGATCTCGCCGAAGCGGCGCGGGCGCGCGCGCTCCTCAGCACGGTGTTCGCGCACCTCGGGCGCGCCGACGAGGCTCGAGACGCAGCGGAGCGAGCCGTCGCGGACGCGCGCGCAGCGGGCGACGAGCTCTTGCTGCTGATGGTCCTCCCGAACGTCGGCAGCAGCATGTACGTGATCGAGGACTACGCGCGCGCTCGAGCCGCACTCGAGGAGGCGATCCCGCTCGCCGAGCAGCGCGGCGCGTGGCCGGTGCTGTTTACCGCGCAGATCAACCTCGGCTCAGTGCTCCTGGACGAAGATCCCGCGCGCGCCACCGAGGTCTTCCGCGCGGCGCTCTCGCACGCGACGTTCGCGGGCGATACGCAGTACCTGCATGCTCGAGAGGGAATCGCCATGGCGGCGCTCCTCACGGGCGAGCCCGAGCGCGCCCGCCGGGAGTTCGGGTCGTACATCGACGCGGCGCGTGAGGCCGGACGCAGCCGTGAGATCCAGGCCGCACTCGCCGGCCTCATGGGCGTCGCCTCGGCGCTCGGTGACGTTCGCACGGCTGCACTGCTGGAGGGTGCGCGCGGGTCGATCGGAGGCGACGTCAAGTTGCCCGCGTTTCTGAGGCCGCTTGCGCAGGCGGCGCACGCAGCCTTGGGCGACGAGGAGTGGAGTCGGGTCGAAGCGGAAGGGGCTGCGCTCCCACTCGACGATGTTCTCGCAGCGGTGCTCGTGGGCGATCAGGAGGCTGGCGTCGTTTTGCGCGCATTCGTCTTCACCGACATCGTGTCCTCGACGCAACTGCTCGAAGCAATCGGCGACACCGCCTGGGGGAACCTCGTCTCGTGGCACGACCGGACGTTGCGCGCGCTCTTCGCGGCGTACGACGGGGAGGAGATCGATCACGCCGGGGACGGCTTCTTCGTTGCGTTTCCCGACGCGCGTGCAGCGATCGCATGCGCTGTCGCCGTCCAACGCTCGCTCGACGAGCACCGGCTGGCGAACGGATTCGCGCCCGAGCTGCGCATCGGCGTGCACGAAGCTGAGGCGACACACACGGGCGACGACTATCGCGGGCTCGGCGTGCACACGGCGGCCCGCATCGCGGCGACCGCCGGCGCCGGCGAGATCGTCGCGAGCGAGGAGACGGCGCGAACAGCGGGTGCGGTGCTGCTCGACGCGCCGCGCGAAGTGGCGCTGAAGGGGCTCGCGGAACCAATCCGGGTCGCCAGGCTGTCCTGGCGAAGGTAACGGTCCAGTTGCAGGCCCGCGACAATCCGGTGACCTCGTTCAGCGGTCCGCGAATACGGACATAGCATCGCGCCCGTAACCGAGGGTTCGTACTTCCAGCTCTTCACGCGCGAGCTGAGCACCAGCGCGAGCACGACCGGAGCAACGAGCGCGAGCGCACACGCGGCGGCTGCGCGCCCCCACGTCCAGCCGTGCACCGCGCGGACGCCGACCACGAGCAGGCCCCGCCGAGCGCTCGCTGACGCCTGATCGCCAGCGCGCCACGGCGCCCGGCTAGCTCGCGAGGAGCGCGTACGCCGCGTGGGCTCCGTCCTTGACGGCTACGGACGCCGAGCCCACCGCTCAAGCGTCTCCCGCTCCTCAGCACTGAGCACGACCTCTGCACGCTGCGCCATAACCGCCTCCCATCGTCGTCGCCGATGAGGACGACAAACGCCGGGTCCCTGCGGACTAGCGACTCAGGACACGAGCGAAATGTGCTTCATGACAACCTTCCCTGTTGGATGGCGAGGCTGTGTGGTCGCGGCCTCTTTCTGCGTCCACCTTCGCCGAAGACCGCACGCTGCAGTCGGGTTGTCACAAACGCTAGGACGGAGCCGCGGGTGAAGGAAAACCGTGCCTACAGGTTCAGCGACGGAGTGCTACCACCCCAACGTCCGCGCCCGGTCAGTCGGCCGGCTGGGATGCGGAGAGACGTTCCGCGAGCGTTTCGAGCAGCTTCCAGGACATTGACTCGTTCGCCTCGACGAGCGCCCGGAAGTCCCAGGCGGCAAGCCCCTGGCAATGCATGTCCGTGTCGGCAACGATCGTCGCCGATCGGGGGCCCTTGGCCATCAGCGCGATCTCGCCGAAGTAGTCGCCGGCGCCGAGCTTCCGTACTTCGCTGCCGCCGATCGTCACCGTCGCAGTCCCGTCCTCGATGACGAAGAAGCCGATACCGCTCTTACCTTCCTCGGTAATGGTCGATCCGGCGTCGAATGTCCGCTCGCGCATGCTGTCGGCGATCGACTGGAGCTCGCGGTTACCGAGCTCAGAGAAGAGCGGAACCTGCTTGAGCTGGTCCGGAGTGATCGCCATCTGCCGAAGGATCCTAGATCGAATCGCGGGACGATGCCAGATCGATTGCGAGCCCTTCGGCCGCGAGTTCGATGGGCCTGCCTGCGAGTCGCTCGGCGGTGCGCCGCATCTCCTCAAGCACGTCGTCGCCGTGGGACGGGTCGTGGTGGAACATCAGCACCCGCTCGGGGTCGGCGCGACCCACGAAGCCGGCGAAGTCCGGGAGCGCACTGTGTCCCCAGCCGACGCGCGTGCGGTATTCGTCCGCCGTGTACTGGGCGTCGTGCAGCAGCGCGTCGGCGCCTGCGGCGAGGGCGAGCCCCGAGTCGGGCTCGAGCGCCGTCTCGCAGTCCGGGATGAACGCAAGCGACGCACCCCCTTCTTCGATCCGGTAGCCGAGCGTGTTGCCCGGGTGGCGCACGGGCGCGCAGGTCACGCGCAGGCCTTCGAGCTCCCATGTCTCCTGCCACACCTCGACGAACTCGATGCTCGCACCGAAGCGATCGAAGGGGAGCGGGAAGTGCGGCGGCGACAGATAGGCGGCCACGCGCGCAGCGAGTGACGAGCCGTCCTGCGGCGGCCCCCAGACCGTCACCGAGCAGCCGTCGCGGAAGAGCGGCGCGAAGAAGCCGAGGCCCTCGACGTGATCGAGGTGTAGATGCGTGAGCAGAAGATGGATGCGCTCCGGCGAACACTCCTCGAGTGCAAGGCCGAGCGGCCGGATGCCCGTGCCCGCGTCGATGACGACGGGCACGCCCGTGGGCGTCTCGAGCTCGAGCGACGTTGTGTTGCCCCCGTAGCGGACGGTCGCCGCACCGGGCGTCGCAAGGGAGCCCCGACAGCCCCAGATCGTCGCGCGCATCGCGCCAGCTTACGTTGCACGGTCACACACCGAAGAGGGCGCCGCGCGAGGCGACGACCGACTCGGCGGCGGACCGGCTGCGCGCGTGGCCGGAGACGGCGTCGAGGAACTCCGTGCGACCGAGCGCCCAAAGCAGGGCGTCGGTTTCGGCACGCACCGTCGCGGTGCGCGGCACGTCGCGGAGCAGTGCGATCTCGCCAACGAACGCCGGCGCCGCCTCGTGCTTCACGCCGTCCGGAAGCTCGATCGCCAGCGTGCCGTCGGCGAGCACGTAGAAGCGGTCGCCTGCGTCGCCCCGGGAGAAGAGCGTCGCCCCGGACGGCAGCTCGACGCGTGTGAGCGCGGCGGCGAGCGCTTCTTGCCGTTGCAGGGGTAGCGCGTTGAGGAACGCGACGGAGCGGACCGCAGCCAACTGCTCGTCAGGCACCGTCGCACCCATATCGACGTTGCCGAGCGGTCGTCGCGTCAGCAATGTCAGTACGGGCAGCAACGCGCCCGCGGCGAACAGCGCGCCACGCACGCCGATCACGTGGACAAGCAGCGGCACGGCGAGCGACCCGAGGGCGAGCGCACCGACGATCGTCGACTCGAGCAGACCGAAGACGCGGCCCGCAACGGCAGCCGGAACGGTCCGCTGTAGGAGCGTGACCGCGGAGATGTCGACGATGCTGTTGCCCACGCCGAGGAGAGCGAGCGCGATTACCGCCGCCCACACGTGCGGCAACGCCCCGATCGCGAGCAGGGGCGCGCCGAAGAGGAACAGCCCGAAGCAGAGATCGGCCGCGGTGCGGCGCCGGCCCGCCAGCGCCAGCGCGATCAGTGCCCCCGCGATCGCGCCCACCCCCGTCGCCGCCTCGAGCAAGCCGACGCCGGCACTGCCGAGACCCAGCAGTTGCAGCGCCACGACGACGACGAGCACGCCGTAGGCGCCGGCGACAAGCGTTTGTGCGCCATAGAGCCCGATCAGCAGTTGCAAGCGCGGCTCGTGACGCACAGCGCGGACACCGGCGGCGAACCCCTCAGCCTCTTCCCCCGCGCTCTCGCCCTCGGGCCGGCGCTGCGGGTGGACGCGGGCCACGAACCAGGCGCTCCACGCATACGTCGCTGCGACCGCGGCGAAGGCGGCCGTCGAGCCGCCGAGCGCGAGCAGGAACGCAGCCAAGGCAGGTCCGGCGAACGCCCCGACGCTGTCGAAGGTGCTCGATGTGACGTTCGCAGCTGTCAGCTCCTCAGGCGTCGCGGCGAGCGCCGGCATAAGGGAGGCCTCGGCCGGACGGAACGCGGTCGCGACGATCGACGTCAGTGTCGCGAGCACGTAGACGCCAGCCGACGCCCCCGCGGCGGCGGCTACGGCGGTGCCAGCGACGGTCGCGACTCGGATCAGGTCGGCGGCGAGCATCACCCGTTCTTGCCGGTGGCGGTCGGCAAGAGCCGCGCTGAACGGGGCCGCGATCGACGAGGCGCCGAGCCGAGCGAAGAGAAAAAGGCCGACTGCGGTCGCGCCGCCGTGCCGGTACGCGTACACCGACACCGCGACCGAGTTCGCATAGAGCCCGATCGCCGAGCCTGCGTAGGCGAGCTCGATGCGCCGGATCGCCGGATTGCGAAACGCGCCGTGGAGAGCACGGAACGATTCCGTGAGCCGTGACCGCACCGGTCCCAAGGCAGCGAGCATCGCAGCAATTGACTCAAACTGAAAATCGATGGAAGATGACTGCTCCCGCGCACGTCTAGTGGGATGTCATCCGCGTCTGCGGAGCAACCGAAGGCAAAGGGAGGATTCACATGTCGGACGAGCGCGACAGACTGGCCAAGAACGACGAGCCCGGCACCGAGAAGGAAGACGTCGAGGCGCACGTGCTCAAGGGGGCAAACCAGGAGCCCGACAGCGAGGGCGGCGACGACGAGGTCGAGGGGCACATCCTGAAGGCGTAGCTCGACTCCACCAGCTCGTAGGATTGCGTGAGGGCCCGCCAGGGCCCTCACTCCGTTCTAGGAGAGAATCTTCGCGAGCGCCTCGAGCAGCGCGATGCCCGCCGGGCGCCGCGTCTCGTCCAGGCGCGCGACGGCTGCCGCGAGCGCGGCGACCGCAGCCGCGTCGCCAGATCCGGCGAGAGCGGCCCGCGCGCGACGCGCCGACCGCAGTAGCGACAGCGCGATCGCCGCCTGGTTGGCGAACAGCCCAAGCAGCTCCATCTCCGCGAGCGAGAAGCGTTCCTGCGCGGGCCGGTCGAGCACTTGCAGCACGCCGAGCGCCTCCTCGTCGTAGAGCAGTGGCACGGCCATCATCCCTGTCGGGAGATAGCCGGTCTGTTCGGCGACGTCGTGCGAGAACCGCGGGTCGCCGGCGACGTCGGCGAGCACGAGCGGCGTGCGCGACGACAGAACCCAACCCGCGATCCCCTGCGACGACGGCATCCGGCGGCCGACGAGGCCCTGCTCCTCTTCGCCCGCGACCGCGGCGAACACGAGCTCGTCGGTCTCCTCGTCGAGGAGGAAGATCGACGATGCCTTCGCGGCGAAGATCGACCGCGCGACGACGACGATCGAGCGCAGCAGCTGCGCGAAGTCTTCCTCGGCCGGAAGCACGCCCGCTGCAACTGCCGCTGCCAGCTTGCCTTCGCTCATGC
>PLDP01000145.1:2711-3830 GCA_003136795.1 Actinomycetota bacterium | reverse complement strand
GCTCGGCTTGGCCTTCGGCCGGTGGGACGACGCCGTCGGCGGCCTGGCCGGCGCGATCTGCGGCGCGCTCGGCTCCGCGCCGCTCGTGGCGGGTGCGCTGCGGCGTGGCGGGACGCGTAGCGGGACAGCGCTGCTGCTCGGCCTCGCGGCTCTCGTCGGGGCGGCGCTCGCATTCGTCCCCGTGGTCGGCTACCTCGAGGCGGCCGCCGTGCCGCTGCTCGGAGCGCGCCTGCGCCGACGCTCGCCCGACACGCACGCGGGCCTGCGCACGCTCGCGCGCGACTAGATGTCGGCGCCGAAGCCCGTCGTCCTGGTCGTGATCGACGGCCTCACGCCGTCGATGTTCGAAAGTGCCGACGCGCCCGCGCTGCGCTTCCTCGCCGAGCACGGCGAGTACCGCCGCGCCGCCTCGACGTTCCCGTCGCTCACCCCGGTCTGCCTTTCGTCGATCGCCACGGGTGCGCACCCCGACGTCCACCACATCCCGCACCTCGTCTGGTGGAACCGCGACGAGCAGCGCATCGTCGAGTACGGCTCGTCGTTCGGCGCGATTCGCGCGGCCGGTCTCGCGCGCTCGCTGCGCGACACGATCATCGACCTGAACGCGCGCCATCTCGCCAAGGACGCCGAGACGGTCTACGAGGCGCTCGAGGACGCAGGGCTGACGACCGCCGCGATCAACATCACCTGCTACCGCGGACGCAACCGTCACCTGCCGACGATTCCCGGCGTGCCCGCGGTCTACGGGCCGAAGCGGTTCTTCTGGTACTCGCTCTACGAGAGCGACCGCACCGGCGCGCCGATCGCCGTCCGCAACCGCGCGCTCGGCTCGATCGACGCGTACGCGGCCTCGGTTGGCCGCTGGCTCGTGACGCGCGACGGCTTCGACCTCCTCGTCTACTACCTGCCCGACTACGACTACGCGTCGCATGCGTCCGGTCCCGACCGAGCGCACGAAGCGCTGGCGCGCAGCGACGCGGCCGTCGCCGTCTTGATGGACGCGGCCGGCGGCCCCGAGGCGTTCCTCGAGCGCTACGCCGTCGTCGTCTGCTCGGACCACGGGCAATCGAATGTCGAGGAGTCGGCGACGCTCGACGCAGGCGGCGACCTCGTGACCGC
>PLDP01000145.1:207-2649 GCA_003136795.1 Actinomycetota bacterium | reverse complement strand
CGCGCGGCCGCGGCGCTCGCGAACCCGAATGCCGGCGAGGTGCTGGTCTCCGCCGCGCCCGGCTGGGAGTTCAGCGACCTGGCAGGTCGCGACCACTCGGGCGGCGGTAGCCACGGCTCGCTCGATGCGGCCGACTCGGAGGTCCCCATGCTGACCGTCGGGCTCGGTCCGCCGCCGGCGTCGATCACGGGCATCAAGGAGCTCGTCGCGTCGCACTTCGGCGTCCCGGTCCGCCGTGGCAGCTGACTGGGTCGACCGCCAGCTGCGGGAGCGCGGCATCCGCGACCCGCGCGTGCTCGCCGCGATGCGCGCCGTGCCGCGCGAGGCATTCGTGCCCGACGACCAAAGCGAGCACGCCTACGACGACGCGGCGCTCGAGCTTGGCTACGGCCAGACGATCTCGCAGCCGTTCGTCGTCGCACTGATCTGCCAGGCCTTGGAGCTCCAGGGCGACGAGCTCGTGCTCGACGTCGGCACCGGCTCCGGCTACCAGGCCGCAGTGCTGGACGTGCTCGCAGAGCGCGTCGTGTCGGTGGAGCGGATCCCCGAGCTGGCCGAGTCCGCCCGCCGGAATCTCGCGGCCACGGGTCACGACGCCGTCGAGGTGCTCGTGGGCGACGGTTCCCTCGGCGTGCCGGAGCTGGCGCCGTTCGGCGCGATCGCCGTCGCGGCAGCGGCCGCCGAGCTGCCGCAGGCGCTCGTCGACCAGCTCGCACCTGGTGGCCGGCTCGTGCTGCCGCTCGGCGGGACGCTCGTGCAGGTGACGCAGGATGCGGGCCGGCTGCGAGTCGAGCCGCTCGCCGCGGTCAGATTCGTGCCGCTTGTCATAGTCCGCTAGCCTCGGGCGAGTGTCCGTTTCGTCGCGCACGACTGCCGCACTGAGGCGGCGGGCGAACTGGGTCCAGCTCGCGAAGTTCGGCGCGGTCGGCGTCAGCGGTTATGTCGTCAACCTGGCGGTCTTCGCAGCACTACTCGGCTGGGGCGCGCACGTCGCGGCGGCGATCTCGTTCGTGATCGCAGCGGCCTCGAACTACTGGTGGAACCGGCACTGGACGTTCGCGCACCAGAAGAGCCACCTCGGCATCCAGGGCGCGCGCTTCTTCGTGGTCTCGCTGATCGCCTTCGGCGTGAATCAGCTCTGGCTCGTCCTCTTCATCGACGTGCTCGACTGGCAGAAGGTGATGTCGCAGGCGATCGCGATCGTCCTCGTGACACCGCTGAACTTCCTGGGCAACAAGCTCTGGTCGTTCCGCAAGTGAGACTCGCCGCAGTCCTCGCGCTGGCGCTCGCATTCGTTCCGGCGGCGCGCGCGGGGACGACCACCACGGCGACGATCCCGACACCGCAGATCCCCGCCACCCAGACGGCGCCGCGCACGACGCAGCAGCAGGCGATCCAGCTCTTCCTCGGCTACGGCAAAGTTGCGCGCTGGCTGAAGCGCTACCCGCCGCGACCGGTCACCGACGCGACTTTCGCGCAAGGTGTTTGGACGGTGAACGTCTGGTCGGGCAAGGCGGGCGAGATCGCGACCGGCACGGTCGACGATGCGAGCGGCGCGATCACTGCGGCCTGGACCGGGCCGCAGGTCGCCTGGAAGATGGCGCGCGGCTACAAGGGCGCGTTCGGCGGTGCGACGATCAACGGCACCTGGCTCTGGCTGTCGTTCTGCGCGCTCTTCCTGCTCGGGCTCGCCGACTGGCGCCGCCCGCTCTCGGTGCGCAACGTCGACCTCGTCGTGCTGCTCTCGTTCTCGATCTCCCTTTGGTACTTCAACCACGGCAACGTCTTCGCTGCGATGTTGCTCGCGTATCCGCCGCTCGCGTGGCTGCTCCTTCGTTGCGTGTGGATCGCGCGCTCCGATCACCCGCCGCGCGGGGCGCCGGTGTGGCCGGTGTGGGTGCTCGCCGCGGCGACGGTGTTCGTCGCCGGCTTTCGCGTCGGCCTGAACGTCCGCGACTCGAACGTGATCGACGTCGGCTACTCGGGCGTCATCGGCGCCGACCGGATCGTGCACGGCCAGAGCCCGTACGGCCACTTCCCGGTCGAGGACAACCGGCCCAAGTGCGGCCCCGCCGACTCCGAGGGCGAGGTGCGCGACCGCATCCAGACGAACGGGCGCTGTGAGAATGCGAACCCGCTCGGCGACACCTACGGCCCGGTCTCGTACCTGGCGTATCTGCCCGGTTACGCGATCTTCGGCTGGAGCGGCCAGTGGGACTCGCTGCCCGCGGTGCATCTGACGTCGATCCTCTTCGACCTGCTCGCGATCGTTGGTCTGGCGCTCGTCGGCCGCCGCTTCGGCGGGCCTCGACTTGGGGCCGCGCTCGCGTTCGCCTGGGTCGCGTGGCCCTTCACGCAGTACGCCTCGAACTCGAACACGAACGACGCGATCATGCCGGCGCTTCTGATCTGGGGCTTCCTCGCCCTGACGAGCCCGATCGG
>PLDP01000145.1:0-142 GCA_003136795.1 Actinomycetota bacterium | reverse complement strand
CTCTGGGACTGGCGGCAGTACCACGCGAAGGGATTGCCCGATCTGCACCTCGTGCAGCGTGTGCTGCAGGTGCTGCTCGTCGTCGGGGCACTCGCGCTCGCGTGGGTGCCGAAGCGGCGCTCGCCGCTGCGCATGGCCGCGC
>PLDP01000144.1 GCA_003136795.1 Actinomycetota bacterium | reverse complement strand
CAACGAGCACCGACGCGCTTCGAGCTGCCCGGACCGCCGAACGACGCGACGTACTTCGAGTGGCAGGTGCGCGCCACCGATGTCGACCGCCTCCAGCACGTGAACAACGCCGCGTACTGGGCGCCCATCGAGGAGCTGTTCGTCTCTCGCCTGGGCGAGCCGCTTCGAGCAACCCTCGAATACCGTCAGCCGCTCGATTTCGGCGACCTCGTCGACGTGCGCGTCGCGGGCGACGGCGTGTGGTTCACGGTCGGCAGGCACGTCCGTGCGGCCGCCATACTGCACAGCTGATGCGCGCCAACGCCAATACCCTCCGCCTCTACCTGATCGTCGTGCTCGTCGTGGCGGCGGTCCTCAGCGTCGTCGGGAACAAATCGCACTCTCCCTTCCTGGGCTGGCTCAGCTTCGCGGTCTTCCTCGGCGCGGTCCTCCTCTATTTCACCTGGCGGCGGACGACGCTCCGAGAGCGCCGTGCTAGAGTTTTCGACCGAGAGGCGAAAACCGATGAGACTGGCACTCGCACAGATCAATAGCGTCGTCGGCGACATCGACGGCAACGCGGCCCGTGTCGTCGACTGGCTCGAGCGGGCGCGCGAGGCGAGCGCGGATCTCGTCCTCTTCCCCGAGCTCGTCGTCACCGGTTACCCGCCCGAGGATCTGCTGCTCCGCCCCGGTTTCGTGCGCGCCGCGCGTGCGGCCGTCGACACCGTCGCGGCGGCCGCGCAGGGGATCACCGCCCTCGTCGGCGCGCCGCTCTTCGAGAGCGGGAAGCTCTACAACGCCTGCTTCGTGCTCGCGGACGGCGCGGTGCAGACCGTCTATCGCAAGCACCACCTGCCGAACTACGGCGTGTTCGACGAGGACCGGTACTTCGAGCCGGCGAACGACCAGGTGCTGATCGACCTCGCCGGCACGCGCGTCGGCCTGACCGTGTGCGAGGACATCTGGATTGCCGGGCCACCCGCGTCGGAGCTGGGCGGCGCTGGTGCGCAACTCGTCGCGAATATCTCCGCGTCGCCGTTCCACGTTGGCAAGGACCGCGAGCGCGAGGACATCGTGCGCCGGGCTGCGCGCGAGAACGGCGTCCCCGTCGCGCTCTGCAACGCCGTCGGCGCGCAGGACGAGCTCGTCTTCGACGGCCATTCGGTCGTCGTCGCGCCCGATGGCGAGGTGCTCGCACGGGCGACGGGCTTCGAGGAGGAGTTGCTCGTCTTCGATCTCGGCGAAGCGGGCCCGGTCGCCCCGCAGGTCGACGACCTGGAGCAGATGCGGCGGGCGCTCGAGCTCGGCCTGCACGACTACGTGTCGAAGAACGGGTTCGGCGACGTGGTGATCGGGCTCTCGGGCGGCATCGACTCGGCACTGACCGCGGCGCTGTGCGTCGAGGCGCTCGGCGCCGACCGCGTGCACGGCGTGTCGATGCCGTCGCGCTACTCGTCGGACGCCACGCGCGGTGACGCGGAGCGGCTCGCCGAGTCGCTTGGCATTGAGTTCCGCGAGATCGCGATCGAGCCGATGGTCGAAGCGTACACCGGCGCGCTGCGCGAGCACTTCGCGGGGCGCGACAGCGATCTCACAGAGGAAAACCTGCAGGCGCGCATCCGCGGCACGCTGTTGATGGCACTCTCGAACAAGTTCGGCTGGCTCGTGATCGCGACCGGGAACAAGTCGGAGCTCTCCGTCGGCTATTCGACGCTCTACGGCGACCTCGCCGGCGGCTTCGCACTGATCAAGGACGTCTACAAGACCGACGTCTTCAGGCTGGCGCGGTGGCTGAACGAGCGCGCCGGCGGCGAGCTGATCCCCGTGTCGATCATCGACCGACCGCCGAGCGCAGAGCTGCGCGCCGACCAGCGCGACGAGGACTCGCTGCCGCCGTATCCCGCCCTCGACAAGGTGCTCGAGGCCTACGTCGAGCTCGACCGCTCCCGCGAGGAGCTGTCGCAGGACGGGTTCGACGCCGACGTCGTCGATCGCGCGGTCGGGATGATCGACCGCGCCGAGTACAAGCGCCGCCAGGCGCCGCCCGGCGTGAAGCTGCGGCCGAAGGCCTTCGGCCGCGACCGCCGCACCCCGATCACGAACCGCTGGAGGAGTTGACGCACCCGGACGACCCTGGTTCGGCTGCGCCGAATCAGATTCAGCTTTAGTTGACGAGGCGGGCGAGCACGACGCCGAGGATCGGCAGCGCCATCGTCAGCGAATAGCTCAGCCAGCCGACCAGCACGAGGCGCGGCCGCGTGCGCGGTTCGAGACCGTCGCGGATCTCTGCCTGCAGGCGCGGGCCGAGCACGAAGTTGTGCAGGTACGAGACGACGAGCAGACAGAGAAAGAGCACAACCTTCGTCCAGAAGACGACCTGGAACTCAGTGCTGTGCTGCCACTCGCGCGAGGCGAGCGCAATGCCGGTGAGCGCGGCGACGACCAGCGCGCCGTAGCCGAGCGGCCGCCAGCGCAGGCCGAGCGCCTTCATCGCGCGCCCGCGCGGCTCGCCTTCGAGCGTGCGAATCGCCGGCACGCCGACGAAGACGAGCGCCGTCGAGCCGCCGAACCAGATGCCGGCGGCAAGCAGGTGCACGGTGACGAGGACGGCGGTCACGGCGCCAGCCTACGCACGAGCTCCGGCAGCTCGGCCGGAACCAGCTCCTCGTGCGCCTCGACGAGCTCGGCCGGCGTCCACCAGCGGACCTCGGTGAGACCCTCCGGCACCAGATCGATCGTCGGTGCCGGCTCGTGACTCTCGACCCGCGCGAGGTAGAAGCGCTCGCGCTGGTGGTAGATCGTCCGATTCCAGCAAAAGGTGTGCGCGCGCGCGTGTACCTGCGGGCCGAGCTCGAAGTCGACGAGGCCGGCTTCCTCGCGGAGCTCGCGGCGGAGCGCCTGCTCGTCGGACTCACCGGCGTCGACACCTCCGCCGACCGTCGCCCACCAGATCTCGCCCGTGATCGGATGGACGAACCGGCCGAGCAGCACACGGCGGGCGTCGTCGATCACGACGCCGCGAACCGACTCTCGCTCGACGGGCTCGAGCCAGGTGCGGAGTGCACGGAACCAGTCGAGCCGCTCGCCGTACGGCACGGCGGCGTTCGCCGGCGAGGTGGACGGCAGCACGAACAGGCCTGCGGGCCGCAGCGTGCGGAGCTGCGGCCCGAGCTCCGGTCGCTCGCCGAAGAGGCCGCGGTATGCCTCCTTGCCGATGAAGGCGATCGCGCGCGGACGAAGTGCCTGCGCGGTCGTCGCCAGACGGCCGAGGTCGAANNGCCGTAGCCGAGCTCGAGCAGCGAGAACTGCTCCTGCGGGTCGTAGACGCGCGGCGTGAAGCCGGCGTCGTGCAGGAGCCGCCAGAAGTCGTTGCGCGGGTTCGCGAAATGCGCAGCCGCGGCGTCGGAGACGCGTCCCGGGTTGATCCCGCAGAAGACGCAGGCGAGCCCCGGTGCTAAGACGTCGGGGACGGAGCTAGGTGTTCTTGCCACGCGGCTTACAGCGTGGCACGTGCTGCGTCCAGGTGGCCGTGCACACCCACGAGCTCGGGAGCGGCGGTGCGGGACGGCGCCCGGCGGAGACCTGCTTCGGCAACCGGCGGCCGCTCCACGTCCTGCACGTGCGCGTCATGCGGCCTCCGCTTCCGGCCCGCGCACGTCCAAACGCTCCTCGAACCTCCCACGCACGTGCTCTCCGGCCACGCTGCCTTGTCTGCGGCGTGGCAGGAGCCGCACGAAGCTCACCCGTTCGTCGCCGTGCCCGCCGTAGATGCGCGCGTAGCACTCGGCCTCGGTCAATGTCCTGAGCCTCATTACCCCGCGAACCCTAGGACCGGGACCGGACGGACCGAGTACGTTTCCCCGGTGGCGACGCAGGCGAAGGTGCTCGAATACGCGGTGGAGCTCGACCGCGGCGGCCGGCTGACGATCCCCGGCGGCGGCCAGTTCGTGCCTCCCGAGGGCTGGTCGGCCGACCATCTGCTCCTCGCGGCGCTCGTCCGCTGCTCGATCGACAGCTTCACCCACCACGCCCGCCGCGCCGGCCACGAGGTCGCAGCCTCCGGCTCCGCGCAGGGAACGATCACCAAAAGCGGAGACGACGGCCGCTATCGCTTCGTCGAGATCGACCTGCGCATCGACGTGCAACTGACCCCGCGCACAAACGAGCCCGACGATCTGATCGCGAAGGCGGAGCGCGACTGCTTCGTCGGCGCGTCGCTGGTCGTCAAGCCACGGTACGAATGGCGCGTGTCCTGACGACCGTCGATTCGGTCCGCGCGCGCTTCTCGGCGCTGCAGCGGCCGCTCGCGTTCTTCGACGGGCCGGGCGGGACGCAGGTGCCCGACACGGTGATCGATGCGATCGCCGAGTACTTGCGCGAGACAAACGCGAACCACGGCGGCCCGTTCGAGACGTCGCGCCGCTCGGACGCGCTCGTTGCAAAGGCGCGCACGACCGCAGCGGGCTTCCTCAACGCAACGGTCGACGAGGTCGCCTTCGGCGCGAACATGACGACGCTCAACTTCGCGCTCTCGCGCACCGCCTCGCGGGAGTGGCGCGCCGGCGACGAGGTCGTCTGCACGAAGCTCGACCACGACGGCAACGTCTCGCCGTGGCTCGAGCTTGCCCACGACAAGGACCTGGTCGTCCAGTTCTGCGAGGTCGACGACGAGTGCCGTCTCGACCTCGACCACCTGCGCTCGCTGCTCTCGGGCCGAACGCGTGTCGTCGCCTTTCCGTGGGCCTCGAACGCCGTCGGGACGGTCACCCCCGTGGCGGAGATCGCCGCGCTCGCGCACGACGCCGGTGCACTTGCCTGGATTGACGCTGTGCACTACGGCCCGCACGGCCCGATCGACGTGCAGGCGGCCGGCGCCGACGTGCTCCTCTGCTCGCCCTACAAGTTCTACGGGCCGCACTTGGGTCTCGCGTTCGTCCGGCGCGAGTTCGCGGAGGGGTTGCGCCCGTACAAGGTGCGCCCCGCGAGCGACTTCCCCGTCGGGCACCGCTTCGAGACGGGGACGCTCGCCCACGAACTGCTCGCGGGCTTCGTCGCGGCCGTCGACTACCTGCAGGACGTCGGCTGGGACTTCGTGCTCGAGCACGAGCGCGAGCTCGGGGAGCGCTTCCTCGACGGACTGCCGGACAGCTGGCAGCTCCACGGGATCCCGTCGATGGACGGCCGCGTGCCGACCTTCGCGGTGACGCACGAGACGCTCTCGCCGCAAGACGCGGCAACGCGCCTCGGCGAGCGCGGCTTCGCCGTGTGGGACGGCAACTACTACGCCGTCGAGATCATGAAGCGGCTCGGTCTGCCAGACGGCGCGGTGCGCGTCGGGATCGTGCACTACAACACCGAGGACGAGGTCGACCGGCTGCTCGCGGCGCTTGCGGACCTCTAGGAGGGATTGGCGGAACGCCGTTCGTCGCCGGGGTGCGCTGGGTGTTCCGAGGCAAGGACGCAGGGAGCGTCGATAGCCGTAGCTATCGACGCGACTGAGGACGCAGCATCGGGACGCCCAGC
>PLDP01000073.1 GCA_003136795.1 Actinomycetota bacterium | reverse complement strand
GGGTCGCCGCGACCGCCGATCGAGAGCGGGTGGATCTCGCACGACGGCCGCCCGTCCGCGATCGACGGGCACACCTCGAGCATGTGCGCACCGAGCACGCGCCCGTCGCCCGGCGCGAAGTCGTACGTGTAGTCCTCCATGAACGAGCTGCCGCCGTCGAGCCCGGCGCCCATCACCTTCGCCGCGCGCACGAGCGCCGCGGTCTTCCAGTCTCCCTCGCCACCGAACCCGTAGCCGTCCGCCATCAGCCTCTGGACACCGATCCCCGGCAGCTGCGGCAGGTCCGCGAGATCCTCGAACGTGTCCGTGAAGGCCTTGAAGCCGCCCGCGTCGAGGAAGGAGCGGAGCCCCGCCTCGATCCGCGCCGCGTCGTGCAGCGACGCGCGCCGCTCGCCGCCCTCGCGCAAAGCCGGGACGAGGTCGTATCGGTCCTCGTAATCGCGGGTCAGGGCGTCCACCTCCGCGTCGGTGACCTCGCGCACGACTCGGGCGAGGTCGTCGACGCCGTAGCCGTTCACCGAGACCCCCAGCCGCAGCTGCGCCTCGACCTTGTCGCCCTCGGTGACCGCGACCTGGCGCATGTTGTCGCCGAAGCGCGCGACCTCGAGCCGCTGCAGCTCGCGCCAGCCGCAGGCCGCGCGCGCCCACGTGCCGACGCGGCGCGCGACAGCCGGGTCGCTCCAGTGCCCCACGACCGTCTTTCGGCGCAGCCCCATCCGTGTCGCGATGAACCCGAACTCGCGGTCGCCGTGCGCCGACTGGTTCAGGTTCATGAAGTCCATGTCGATCTCCGACCACGGCAGCTCACGGTTGAACTGCGTGTGGAGATGAAGCAGCGGCTTCTGCAGCGCACTCAGGCCGGCGATCCACATCTTCGCCGGCGAGAAGGTGTGCATCCATGCGATCACGCCGACGCATGTGTCTGCCGCGTTCGCCTCGAGCGCGACGCGGCGAATCGAGCCGGCGCTCGTGGCGACCTCCTTGTGCACGACGCGCACCGGGATCTCCGGCTGCGCGTCGAGGCTGGCGGCGACCTCACGGGCATGCGCCTCGACCTGCCGCAGCGTTGCCTCCCCGTACATCTCCTGGCTCCCGGTGACGAGCCAGAGCTCGAGGTGTTCGAGCGCCTTCATCGCGGCGAGACCCGGCGCCCCATGGGGTCACGCGCCCGCGTTCGACAGATCGTCCAGTTCCCGGCGAAAATTCGAAACCATCAGCTCGGTCAGCCCCTCGAGCGACGTCTCGTGAACGGGCTGGTCGGTGGTGATGCGGCCGCCCTGCATGACGTTGATGCGGTCGCAGAGCTCAAAAAGATGGGCGTAGTTGTGGTCGATCACGATGATCGACACCCGACCGCTCGAGGCAAGGTCCTTGACGAGGTCAATGATGAGACGCGACTCACGTGCGCCCATGGCCGCGAGCGGCTCGTCGAGCAGCAGGATCTTCGGCGCCGCCCGCACGGCTCTCGCGACGGCGACCGCCTGCCGCTGGCCGCCGGAGAGCTGCTCGGCCTCGGCCTCGAGACTCGGCACGCGCACCTTGATTTCGTCGAGGTACTGGCGGGCGAGCTTCCGCATCGCTTGCTTGTCGAGGAAGCGGAGCGGGCCCAGCTTCGTCAGCTCGTGCCCCAGGAACAGGTTCAGGTAGACCGGGAGCTGCGGGATCAGTGCGAGGTCCTGGTACACGGTCTCGATCCCGTGTGCACGGGCGGCCTGGACCGAGTGGAAGCGAACGGGCTCGCCGCCGACGATCACCTCGCCCCCGTCCTGCTGCTGGAAGCCGCACAGGATCTTGACGAGCGTGCTCTTGCCGGCTCCGTTGTCGCCGACGAGCCCGAGCACCTCCCCCTGACGCAGGACGAGGTCGATGCCACGAAGGACGACGAGCGCACCGAAGCGCTTCGTCAGGCCGCGCACCTCGAGTGCGTGCTCGACCGACGAGGGCCCCGGGGGCATCGGCTCGGCGGGCTGCGTGCTCATGTCTCCCTCGAGCGGGCGATCAGCCGGTCGAACTGCCCGTTCAGCGCCATCGCGAAGATGATCACCACTCCGACCCAGACGTAGAAGTCGTTCGTGCTGACCCCGATCAGCGTCAGCCCGTCCTCGAGAATGCCGATCAGGATCGCGCCGACGAACGCGCCGATCACCGTCCCGCGCCCACCGGTGAGCGCGGTGCCGCCGATCACGCAGGCGCCGACGGCGTAGAGGATGTAGTCGACGCCGAAGTTGCCGGGATCGAGGCTCCCGTATTTGACCGCGTCGACGATGCCGACGAGACCCGCAAGGAACGAGCAGAGCACGAAGGCCCAGACCTTGACGCGCCGGACGGGGATGCCTGCCTCGGCCGCGCCGAGCAGATTGCCGCCCGTGGCGACGATCCGGACGCCGAAGCGTGTGCGCGTGAGCACCATCTGCACGACGATCGTGATCGCGACCACCCACAGGATCTCCGACCACAGCCAGGCGCCCATCAGCTTGCTCGAGAAACCCGTCGAGGCCGACAGCGGGATCGGCGTCGCCTGCGTCATATTCGAGTAGATGAGCACGAGCCCGAAGAGGATGAAGTTCGTCGCCAGCGTCGTGACGAAGGACGGCACGTTCAGGCGCACCGTGATCAGCCCGTTGATCGCGCCGACGCCACAGCACGCGGCGAGCGCGAGGAAGATCGCGACCGCGACCGGCAGTCCGGCGTTGTGCAGCCAGTACTCGACCCACGGCGCGAACAGGAAGACCTGGCCGGCCGACAGGTCGATCTCGGCCAGCACGAGCAGCAGCACCTCGCCCACTGCGATCGCCCCGATCGGCCCCGCGTAGCCGGCGGCCGAGCTGAGGCTGAGCGAGTCGGTGAAGTTCGAGCCGGCCCTGATCGTGAAGTACGCGAACAGCCCGACCGTGATCACGACCGGCGTCAGCTCGCGCTGGTAGATGAAGAGGCGCAGGACGCGACGCCAGACCGGCACGGCCGCACGCTGCTGCCCCGGCGGCTCGGCCGCCGGGGCAGTGGTATCGGTTGGAGCGCCTGCTTGCACGCTCGTGACGGCTAGTGCGGGATCTTGGCAGGCGGCTTCAGGACCTGCTGCTTCGAGCTCGTCCCGTCGAACCTGTTCTTCTCCAGGTACGGCGCGACGGTCGACTTGACGACGATGCCGAGGCCGGTGTCGGTATTCGTTGGCTTCATCAGCCCGCCCGAGATGTTGTACAGGTAGAGCTGCATGATCGTGTCGAAGCCCTGCAGGTAGGCCTGCTGGTCGATCGTGAAGGTCAGGTTGCCGTCCTTGACGCCCTGCACGACCGGCGTCCCGACGTCCCATCCGCCCCCGCCAACCTTTCCCTTCAGGTTGTTCTTCTGGATGAACTGCGCGATGGCGTCGCTGTCGCCGCTGTCCACGCCGAACATGAACTTTACGCTCTTGTGGCCGGCGTACCAGGCGGCGATCTTGTTGTACTCGGGCGCCCCCTCGGTCGCCGAGGTCCCGACCTCGACGAAGTTGACGCCCGCCTTCTTCAGGACCGGCTTCGCGCCGTCGATCCGCGGCTGGATGTTCCCCGTTCCCGGCGTTGCGATGATCCCGGCGACGAGATCGCCCTTCTTGACACCGGTGTTGAGGACCTGCTCCGCCACCGCCGCGCCCGCCGTCAGGTTGTTCTGGCCGACGTAGGCCATCCGGTGGTTTTTGACCCCTGCCGAGACATCGGCGTTGTACGCGAGCACGGGGATGCCGTGATTCAACGCACTGTCGACCGGAGCGTTGAACGCGGTGTTGTCGATCAGACAGCACCCGATGCCGTTCACCTTGCCGGCGATGCCCGTGTTGAACGCCGCCACCATCTGGGAGACGATCGAGCTCGCCGAGCCTGTCCACTGGTACGAGCAGCCGGTCAGGGCGCAGGCGTCCTGAATCCCGTAGATCGTCGCGGTGAAGAACGAGTTCGTCGTCACGTGGTTGACCATCACGAACTTGTACTTCGGATGGCTCGCGAAGAACGCGTTGTCGTCGTTGCGCTTGTAGGTCGCAGCGCTCGCTCCTTGCTCGCCCAGGATCCCGGCCAGGCCGCCGTAAAGCGGAACAGATGCAGCCACTACGCCGGCGCGACGGAGGAAGCGTCGCCGCGAGAACTCCCGTTGCTCCTTGCTTACCTCGTCATGCCCGTCTGTAGACATTCCTCCTCCTTCTCTTGACCTCGATCCCGTCCCGATCGAACCGATCTGTTCGCCCCGGAGCAGTCGGCGTCTCGGTTGGGAGCTTTCTAAATCAACAGGTCGATATGCGTATATAACAATTCTCGATAGATTTCACAAGCGTTGTTTTCCGAGGCTCCGTCGATCCTGGCACCCGGCCGCTCGACGTCATCGGGGAGCACACTGATTCCTCCGGCCCAGCCTGCTGGTGTTCATCAGGGTCTCTCCAGTCGACGCGAAGCGGAGGTGGCCGCGTGTGCGCTTGCCGAGTCTTTCCACTATCGTCGGAGACGACGATGCTTCGCGTGATTTCGAAGCCATGAGGTCGCTACCCAGACACGTGCTCGTCCATTCCGACGGGAGACGGCTGCTCGTCTACGGGCAGCTGCGCGGCTCCCTCGACGAGGATGAGCCGGCCGCGGCGGGCGACGGCGGCCGGATCCACAAGCGTCTCGACGTGTTCACCGACGCATGGGTCGGGATCGCACCAGCACGGAACACGCGGCCGCTCGACTCGCCGGCGGAGAGCGCGGGCCCCGAGGGGTGCCCGTTCTGTCCCGGCGGGATCGAGGTCCCGTTTTCATACGACGCGGCTGTCTTCGACAACCGGTTCCCGTCGTTCCGTCCCGACCCGCCGCCTGCGCCGCCCCTCGACGGACCGACCGGACCGGCACAAGGGCGTTGCGAGGTCGTTCTCTACACGGACCGACACGACGCCTCGTTCGGCGAGCTCTCGCCGACCGAGCTCGCGCGCGTCGTCGCGATCTGGATCGACCGCGGGCGCGAGCTCTGGGCGGATCCCGCGCACGCATACGTCTGCGTCTTCGAGAACCGGGGCGCCGAGGTCGGCGCCACCATCGCGCACCCGCACGGGCAGATCTACGCGCTCGACCACGTCCCACCGGTCACGGCGGCGAAGTCCGAGGCCCACCGCCGCCACCGCCGGCGCGAGGGACGCTGCCTCTCGTGCGAGGCGACGCGGGCCGACGACCGCTCCGACCGCGTCGTCTCCGCGAACGAGAGCTTCGTCGCGGCCGTCCCCTTCGCGGCGAGGTGGCCCTTCGAGGTGACGGTCCGGGCGCGCCGGCACGGCCTACGGCGGTTGGCCGACCTCGTCCCCGAGGAGCAGCGCGACCTCGCCGTCGCCCTGCGCGACGTGGCGCGCCGGTACGACGCGCTCTTCGACTTCCAGCTGCCGTACATGCTGGTCGGGCAGGAGGCGCCGCACGACCAGCCCGACTGGCACCTCGCGTTCGAGCTGTACCCGTTGCANNTCGTGAGCGCGGAGGCGACAGAGCCGCCCATCCCCGCCTCGCTGCGGCGCGAGCGCATGCTCGCGGAGATCAAGGAGCGCGAGTTCATGCGCGTCGGCGAGCTGAGCAGCCGGTTCGGGGTCTCGGACGTGACGGTGCGCGGGGACCTGGACTCCCTCGCCGCCACAGGCAAGGTGCACCGCGTTCGCGGTGGCGCGATCCCGCGGTTGATCCAGCGCCGGGAGCAGCCGTTCGAGGACAGCATCTCGAGCTTCGCGGCGGAGAAGGTCGCGATCGCCCAGGCCGCGGCCGCGTTGCTCGAGGACGGCGAGACGGTGCTCCTCGACGTCGGGACGACGGCGGCAGCAGCAGCTCGCGCGATCGCGGCGCGAACGGAGCTCAGCGACGTGGTCGTCTTCACGAACGGGCTGAAGACCGCACTCGAGCTCGAGCCGGCCACGCCGCGGATCACGGTGGTGGTGCTGGGCGGAACGCTGCGGCCGTTGCAGCATTCGCTCGTCGATCCGCTCGCGACGCTCATCCTCGACCAGATCTCGGTCAAGACGGTGCTGCTCGGCTGTAACGGCCTCGACCCGATCGGAGGCGTCACGAACATCAACCTGCCCGAGGCCGCGTTGAAGCAGCGGATGCTGGCCGTGGCGACGCGCAAGGTCGTGCTCGCCGACGGGAGCAAGCTCGGCCGCGTCGAGGTGGCACGGCTGTGCAGCGTTTCGGACCTCGACTTGATCATCACCGGCCGGTCGGCCGATCCGGCGGTGGTCGAGGCGCTNNCTGGCCGTGCACGACGCGGACGCCGAAGCGCGCGGCTCCCGGCGACGACCCGCCGACGAGGCCTGCGCCGAGGGACTCGGCGATCGCGCGCACGCGCGGCTCCGCCTCCGGGCGCCCGAGGACGACGACGGCGCCGCCGCTCCCTCCCCCGCTGACGCGCGCTCCGATCAGCCCCTCGGGCACGCCGGCTTCGCGCACAGCTTCGACGATCTCGTCCGTCCGCGGCACGCCGAGACCGCAGAGCGAGTAGCCGGCGTGCGACTCGTACATGAGCTCACCGATCCGGCGCAAGGCGTCGTCGTCCGGCTTCTCGCCGAGGAGAGCGAGGAATTCGCGCACCCGTGCGTGCTCCTCGAGCGGGAAGAGCGTCGCGGCGCGCACACCGTACTCGACCGCCGGCTCCACCGCGCTCACCGGATCGCTGATGCCCTCGCGCAGTTGGAGGAAGTCGGCGCCGAGCATGCGCTGCGGGAGCAACCGCACGTTCACGTCGTCGCGCTCGAGCTCCGCGAGATGGCCGGCTGCGCACTCGAGGAGTGCGTACCCCATGAACGCCGCGCAGCGAACACGACGATAGACGTCGCCGGAGACCGCGTGCGGCAGCCCCGAGTCGATCGCCCACGCCGCGAGAGCGCGCGGCAGCGGCACGGACGCGACGATCTCGGCGGGACGGCAGAGGAGGGCGAGCAGTTCGCCTTCTTCGCCATGCATGACCGTCATCTGGTCCATGACACCGCACGGCGCGCCCGCGAAGATCTGCTCGGCGCGTTGCGCGAGCAGCGCGAGCTCGCGTGACTCGCGCGCCGCACCGAGGCAGGCCGTGACCGCACGCAGGACCGCGACCTCGACCGCTGCCGACGAGCCGAGCCCCTTCGCCTCCGGGATCGAGGACGAGATGAGCACGCGCAGGCCGGTGAGCGGTAGGCCGTGCTCGCGGACGAGGAGCGCAACGGGGCCGAGCACGTACGCGCCCCACGCGTCCTGGCCGGTGAAGGTCGCCGCGAGCTCGTCGAGCGAAGCATGCGCGAGCGCGTACGCGTCGGCTGTGATGCGCCGTCCGCCGCTGACGGCAACCACGCGCCCGTCCTCGGTCGGCTGCGCGGCGGCGAGCGCTGCGACGCGCAGCGGCAGCTCGAGCACGAGCCCGCCGGAGTAGTCGGAGATCCCGCCGAGGATGTCGAGCCGACCCGGCGCGCGCGCGACCGCGACCGGTATGCCGGAAGCGAAGAACGCGCTCGAGCCGACGTCGAGGCAGAACGACTNNCATGGGCGAAGTCTCCCCGATCGACCGGTGCCTGGCGAGCGAGTCGCCCGTGACAACTTCCATCCGGCCACGCCCGTTCGCCAAAGACACACGACGGCGAGACCGTCGACCTGCTCGTGCTCGGCGGCCCAGGCGGCGTCGAGACCGGGGAAGGGCAGCGACCGCGCGCTGCTCACTCCGGCCTACGCGCGCTGCCGAGGATGTGCGGGATCTGGAACGGTCCGGGCCCGAACGGGAAGCGCCGGCAGCGTTCGATGACGAATCCGGCGTCTTCGATCGCGGTCTCGGTGTCGCGCGCCAGGTGACAGCCGGCTCCGACGCGGGGCCAGATGCCCCACCGGTCGAGACGCCGCTGCGTTGCGGCGGCCCTCCCCCCGTGGGCGACGACATGCTCGTAGAAGCGCAGCTCGCCGCCGGGGCGGATGACCCGCCGGAGCTCGCGCAGGGCGGCAGCCTGATCCGGGACCGAGCACAGCACGAGCGATGCCACTCCGGCGTCGAACCCGCCTTCGTCAGCCGGGAGCGCGTCGGCCACCCCGGCGACGACCGTCACCGATACAGGCGCCTCGGCCGCCGCCTGCTCGGCGTGACGGCGCAGGTACGGCTCGGGCTCGAGAGCGACGACCTCGGCGACCCCTGCGGGGTAGTGGCGGAAGTTGAGACCGTTGCCTGCGCCGATCTCGATGATGCGGCCGCTGAGGCCGGCGAGCAGCTCGTTGCGGTGCTCGGCCACCCCCGCATGCTCCGCGCCCGGACTCAGGAACAGCGTCCACAGGCGGGCGAAGAGCGGATGGCTGATGTCGGTCGGGTTTGCCATGGGCGGTCCGGTGTCGCGACCAGGGTGCATCCTCTCGCAGACGGTTCGCCCGGGGCGGCGTCATCGAGCCGCCGAGTTGTCTAGACGCGTGCGAGGATCCAGCATGAGCCGGACCGGACCCGTCAAGACCGGCGTCGTCTCGGGCAGCCCGCGGGTGTTCGGCTCGCCGGGCGAGTTCGCCCGCGATGTCGCGGGCGTCGTCCGCTCCGCGCGCCCGCTCGCCGCGGTGTTCCTGCACGGTCGGCTCGATCGGCGCGAGCGGGAGCGGATCATGCTGGCCGTCAGCCGGGTCAACGCCTGCCGGGGCTGCACGTTCGTGCACCAGCGCTGGGCGCTCCGCGCCGGCGTGAGCGCCGCGGAGTTGCAGGCGATCGAGCTCGGCGAGTTCGCGGCGCTCGACGACCGCAGCCGGGCGGCGGTCGCCTACGCGACCGCGCTGGCAGAACGTCGCTTCCGCGAGGCGCTGCCGGAAGACGTCGTAGCCGCCGCGGCGCTTCATCTGTCGCCGGCGGGGCGCTCCGCGGTCGAGGCGGTCGCCCGGCTGATGGCGCTGGCGAACCTGTCGGCAAACACCGCCGGGGCGATCTTCGCCTCGCTCGCAGCGGCGCGGACTCGGCGATCGCGACGGGCACCTCACACCTGAGATGCACCGCAGAGTGCGTGAAGGGGTTCTCTCGGTTCGCCGTCCGGAAGGCTCGCCTGGGCGTCAGATGCTGCCGTGTGAAGACCGTCCGTCGCACGTCGCTGCAGACGTTCCTTCTAGGGGTTGTGCCAGGGACCGTCGGTGATGAGCAGGTCGGCTTGCTTGGGCCCCCAGGTGCCCGGTTTGTAGGGGTGAGCGCGGTGGTGAGCGGCGAGGACGGGATCGACGACCGCCCAGGCGGCCTCAACCGCGTCCTCGCGGGTGAAGAGCGCGCCGTCACCGGCCATGGCGTCGCCGAGAAGCCGCTCATATGGCGCCTCCTCGTTCGGTTGCGTGTCGAGGAGGAAGAGCTCACGCTGGTCGCCGACGAACTCCTCTCCTTGCCGCTTGACGCGGGCGGCAAGGGCGATGGCCGCCTCGGGAGCGAGCCGGAAACGAATGTAGTTCGCCGGGCCGCTTGCCGGCGAGGAGTCGGCGAAGAGTTGCTGCGGAGGCGGTTTCAGCTCAACGAGGATCTCGGTGACCGTCTCGGGCAGGCACTTGCCGGCGCGCAGGTACCACGGCACGCCGGCCCAGCGCCATGAGTCGATGAAGAGCCGCACGGCGCAGAACGTCTCCACGTCGGAGTCCTTCGCGACGCCGGGCTCGTCTCGGTAGCCGACGAACTGACCGCGCACCAGGTCGTCAGTGCTCAGGGGACGCATCGCCCTGAAGATGTCGAGCTTCTCGCTCTGCAAGGCTGCGAAGCCCCGGTACGTGGGCGGCTCCATCGCGAGCAGTGCGACCACCTGGAAGATGTGGTTCTCGATCACGTCGCGCAGACAGCCGGCGGTCTCGTAGAAGGCGCCGCGGCCGTCCACGCCGAACGCCTCCGCGAGTGTGATCTGGACGCTGGCGACGTAGTTGCGGTTCCAGATCGGCTCCAGGAAGGAGTTGGCGAAGCGAAAGTAGAGGAGGTTCATGATCGCCTCCTTGCCGAGGAAGTGATCGATGCGGAAGATCGCATCCTCGGGGAACACCGAGCGCGCCACGCGGTTCAAGTCCTGGGCGGACGCGAGATCGCGCCCGAACGGCTTCTCCACGATCAAGCGCGCATCGCCCGCGAGGCTCGCCTGGCCGAGCCCCTCGATCACGGTCTCGAACAGCGACGGCGGGATGGCGAGGTAGTACGCCGGGCGCCGGGCGCCGCTGAGCGCTCCCTTGAGCGCCGTGAACGTGCCCGGGTCGTTGTAGTCGCCGTCGACGTACCCCAGCAGGGCGACCAGACGGTCGAAAGCCTGCTCGTCATCGATGCCACCCGCGTGTTGCGCGATGCTGTCGCGCACCCGCTCGCGGAGCTGCTGGAGATCCCACTTCGAGTAGGCGACGCCGGTCACCGGCACGGTGAGGACGCCTCGCTTCACCATCGCATAGAGGGCGGGGAAGATCATCTTGTGGGCGAGGTCGCCGGTCGCGCCAAACAGCACAAGCGCGTCGGCAGGCCCCGCCCCGTCGTTGGCCTCGTTCATCTCGGTTCCCTGGACTCGCTCACGACTTCTTGGACTTCTTCCCGTTCGCCGAGCTCCGCAGGAAGGGATCGGCGGCGGCGCCTTCGGGTGCCTGGGCGAGTAGTTCGGCCTTGGCTTCCAGTTCCTCGCGCCGCTGTGCGGAACTCACCTGCGGGTAGTGCGGGTCGAGCTCGATCAGGGTGTGCGCGAGAATGGCGGAGACGCAGGTGCGGGCGAACCATTTGCGATCGGCCGGGATGACGTGCCAGGGCGCCCACTGGGTGCTGGTGTTCGACAGCATCTCGGAGAAGGCGTCCTGGTAGTCGTCCCAGTACTGGCGCTCCCTCGCGTCGCTGGCTGAGAACTTCCAGTTGTGGTCGCGGAGGTCGAGCCGTCTCAGGAAGCGAATCCGTTGCTCTTCCTTCGAGAGGTTCAGGAGGATCTTGACGACTTTGATGCCGTTGTCGGTGAGGTAGCGCTCCCAGTCGTTGATCTCTCGGTAGCGGCGCTGCCACACATCCTTTCCTTTCGCGCCCTTCGGGAGCTTCTGGCGGTCGAGCAGCTCGGGGTGGACGCGCACGACGAGGACTTCCTCATAGTGGGAGCGGTTGAAGATGCCGATCTCGCCGCGGGCGGGGAGACGCTGCGCGTAGCGCCAGAGTAAGTCGTGGTTCAACTCCTCCGCGGAGGGCAGCTTGAAGCTGCTGACGTGCACGCCCTGCGGGTTGACGCCGCTCATGACATGACGGATCGTCCCGTCCTTGCCGGCGGCGTCGAGCGCCTGCAGGCAGACGAGCACGCCGTGGGTGTCCTGGGCGGCCAGCCGCTCCTGGTAGTCGGCGAGGAGCTTCACGCTGTGCCGGAGGAGTGATTTGCCGGCCTTCTTGTTCAGGAAGTCCGCCTTGTAGGCGGGGTCGTAGTCGTTGGCGAGGTTCACCTCTGAGCCGGGTTTGACGCGCACTACGTTGATGAACTCGGCGATCGATTCCGCGCTCGTGTCGGTCACAGCTCGTGCCTCTCGTCAGTTGCCGAGCATGCTGGACTGGGCCGCATGCTGGCTACACCAGTCGCAGCGGCGGCGGCCGTCCGTGCCGGGCTTGTCGTTGCCGTTGCGCGTGATCTCTCGCCCATTCGGACAGTAGCTCCTGTCGTGGTACACGGGGTGATCGAGATCGGTGTCGGTATGGTCTTCGAGCCTGCCGGAGACGAGCGACTCGAGCAAGGAGACAGACTCACCGTGCTCGTCCCGGCCGCCGCCGCCAACGGGCTCGTTGACGCGATCAGCCCGGCACACGAGAGCCCCGAGCAAGACCCTCCGGAAGAGATCTAGGCGATGCGGCGATTTGCCCACCACGCCGCCGCGAGGACAAGCAGCATGCCGATGCCGGCGACGATGCCGAACTCGAGACCCTGGAGCTCCCAGAAGCGGCTCGCCGGCTGGTAGACGGCGGTCATGTACACGTGCGTACCCAGCGCGTGTGGCTGCGCGCAAATGCTCGTATGTGAGAACACAACGCCGGAGCTTCGGATGCAA
>PLDP01000198.1 GCA_003136795.1 Actinomycetota bacterium | reverse complement strand
CGTGCCCTTCCCGGCCCCTGACGGGCCGGTGACCACGAAGACGGGTCTGTCGGTCTTAGCGGTGGTTGAAGAGGTCAATCAGCTCGTGGCGCTGGCGGTCGGAGAGGCCGCCGACCGTCTTCGACTGGCTGATGCGGCACTGGTTGAGCAGGCGGGCCGCCTTGACGCGACCGAACTTCGGCACCGCCATGAGCATGTCGAAGACCTTCGCAGTCGAGACGAACTCGGGCGGCTCGCCGAGGATCTGCTCGATCGAAACGGTGCCGGACTTGAGGTCCTTCTTCAGCTGCGCGCGTTTGACGCGGATGTCATTCGCTCGCTTGAGGGCTTCCATTCGCTGGTCCAACGAACGGACCGGGGCTTGGACCTGAGTCTGCGGAGGCACCATGAGCGCAGCATCCTACCAACCTGTTCGCAGCGTGCAACTAGAACCTCTTTCCCCTAATTGGCACTTTTGGCAACGGAGTCGACCGCGACGGCGAACGCGTCCTCCGGCCGCTCGAAGCCGGCGCGGTGTGCTTCCTCGACGAGCTCGTCGCGCACACGCGACGGTGCGTCGACGTCCGCGAACAGCACCGTGCCGAGCGCGACGTGCGTCGCGCCGCACGCGATCAGCTCGAGCGCGTCACGCCCGCTTTGCACGCCGCCCATCGCGACGATCGGCAATGCGGTGACACGTCGCGCTGCGAGAACGGACGCGAGCGCGACCGGCTTCAACGCCGGTCCGGAGTAACCGCCGACGCCGCGCGCGAGCGTCGTCCGCAGTCGCGCGTCGAGCGCGACGCCGCGCAGCGTGTTGACCATGCTGACACCGTCGGCCCCCGCTTCCTCGAC
The DNA here is from genome assembly GCA_003136795.1 of Actinomycetota bacterium. GTDB lineage: Bacteria > Actinomycetota > Thermoleophilia > Gaiellales > Gaiellaceae > PALSA-600. Next base: position 3,853 of record PLDP01000198.1, on the reverse strand, counting down.
GGCGCGGACGGTCTCTCCCATGTCCCACGTGTGCGGTGAAACCTTGGCGTAGAGCGGGTTGTCGGTCACCTCGCGGCAGGCGCGCACGATCTCTGCCGCCGACTCCGGCGCCTCGTCGACGTTCGGGCAACTGAGGTTCAGCTCGATCGTCACATCCTCGAGCCGCGCGCACGTCTCGGCGTATTCGTGCGCTGCGAAACCGCCGACCGAGACCCAGAGCGGCAGGCCGAGTGTGCGCAGCTTTGGCAACGTCTCCGACAGAAAGGCGTCGCGCCCCGGGTTCGCAAGACCGATCGCGTTGAGCATCCCGAAGTCGGTTTCGGCGATGCGCACCGGCGGGTTTCCTGCGCGCGGCTCGGGCGTGACGGTCTTCGTCACGAACGCATCGAACTGCGTCGCGACCTCGGGCGCGGTGAGCGCGTCGAGGCAGCCGCTCGCGTTCACGAGAAGCACAAAACAGGTCCTTCCACGCACAACCTCTTCAACTCCCCGTCGATTTCGACGACGCAGCCGAAACACGCGCCGTACCCGCAGGCCATCGGCGCCTCCCACGCGAGCTGCGCGTCCGGGCAGAGCGCACGGACCGCTTCGAGCATCGGCTCGGGCCCGCACGCGAGCACGTCGCGGCCGGCGGGGATCGCCTCGGTGACGAGCACCGGGTCGATCACAACCTCGGCGTTCGGAACGAGCACTGCGGCCTCGGCATGGTGCTCCGACCTGAACCCGAGCACTGCGGGCGGCTGTTCGAGCGCCTCCGAGAGATACGGGAACGGCGCGACGCCGATGCCGCCGCCGACGAGGAGCGGGCGGTCGACGTCGAGACGGAAGCCGTTGCCGAGCGGTCCGAAGACGTGGATCCGGTCGCCGGGCTCGAGTGCTGCGAGCGCCCGCGTTCCGGGGCCGACCGGATCGAGCAGGAAGCCGAGCTCCCCCGCCGGCGCAAGACAGAGCGACATCGGCCGCGGCAGCACGCGACCGGGCGCCTCGAGCATGAAGAACTGCCCCGGGCGGCCGGGGTCGATTCCCCCGCGGTCAAGGCGGACGAGCGCGTACGGCCCGATCGCCTCGACGGCGACGACGCTACGACGCTCGCGCCGAGGCCTCGACATCGATCCGCTCCTGCAACGACAGCGCCGTCTCGGCGCGCGCGTTCGCTATCGCGTGCACCGCAGCAGCGGCACCGGCGATCGTCGTGATGCACGGGATCCGTGCCGCGAGCGCAGCTTCCCTGATCAGGTATCCGTCCGAACGCGGCCCGGATCCGCCCTCCGGTGTGTTGATGACGAGGTTGCACCGCCCGCGGCGAATCAGGTCGACGACGCTCGGCTCCTCGCCGACCGCGCTCACCTTGCGCACCTCGTCGACCTCGAGGCCCGCGCCGCGCAGCGTGCGTGCGGTGCCGTGCGTCGCGATGAGCTGGAAGCCGAGCCCGGCGAGCGCCGCGGCGACGGGAACGGCGGGCGCCTTGTCGTCCTCGCGCACCGACAGGAAGACCGCGCCGTCGTGCGGCAGCGGGCGGCCGGCGGCGCGCTCGGCCTTCGCGAAGGCGGTCGGCAGGTCGCTGGCGCTCGCCATCACCTCGCCGGTGGCGCGCATCTCGGGGCCGAGCACCGGGTCGGCGCCGGGAAAGCGGGCGAACGGCAGCACCGCCGCCTTGACGCTGACCTGCCGCGGCGGCCGTTCGGCCGGCAGCCCGAGATCGGCCACCTGCTCGCCGGCCGCGAGCCGGCACGCGGCCGCGACGAGGTTGACGCCGGTCGCCTTGGAGGCGAACGGCACCGTGCGCGAGGCGCGCGGGTTCACCTCGAGGACGAAGACCACGTCGTCGACGACCGCGAGCTGCACGTTCAAGAGCCCGACGACGCCGAGTGCCGGCCCGAGTCGCTTGACGATCGACGAGATCTCGACCGAAGCGGCGCCGCTGAGCGACTGCGCGGGCAGGACGCACGCGGAGTCGCCCGAGTGCACGCCGGCCTCCTCGACGTGCTGCATGATCGCCCCGACGTAGGTGGTCTCGCCGTCGCAGAGGGCGTCGACATCGATTTCGATCGCATGCTCGAGGAACCGGTCGACGAGCGTCGGCCCGTGCACGCCGTGGAAGGCGTCGACCACCTGGTTCGCGCGGTGGCAGACGCGCATCGCGCGACCACCGAGCACGTACGAGGGGCGCACGAGCACCGGGTAGCCGATCCGGTGTGCGATCGCCGCGGCTTCCGTGCCGGAGCGCGCGATCCCCCAGTCCGGGCAGCGAATGCCGAGGTCGGCGAGCAGCTTTCCGAAGCGCTCGCGGTCTTCGGCCAGGTCGACCGCGTCGAACGGCGTGCCGAGGATCGCGAAACCGGCCGCCTCGATCGCGCGCGCGAGCTTGAGCGGCGTCTGGCCTCCGAACTGGATCACGACGCCGTCCGGCTGCTCGCGCTCGCAGATCGCGAGCACCGACTCCGTGTCGAGCGGCTCGAAATAGAGGCGGTTCGACGTGTCGTAGTCGGTCGACACGGTCTCGGGGTTGCAGTTGACCATCACGGCCTCGTAGCCGAGCTCGCGATAGGTCTGGACCGCGTGCACGCAGCAGTAGTCGAACTCGACGCCCTGCCCGATGCGGTTCGGGCCGGAGCCGAGGATCACGACGCGCTTGCCGTCGCCTTGCGGCGCGCCTTCGTCCTGCTCGCCCCACGTAGCGTAGTAGTAGTTCGACGCCGCCTCGACCTCGCCCGCGACGGAGTCGATGCGCCGGTAGACGGGCGGCTGCGTGCGCTGCCGTTCCTCTTCGGCTTCGAGCCCCTCGAGCTCGCGCTGGAACCACGGGTGCAGGTTGTCGGGGTGCCACTCGAAGTCGCCCTCGAGACCGCGCTTGGCCTTCACGAACGCCTGGATGAACGTGCGGCCGATGCCCATCGTCTCGCCGACGGACTTCATCTGCGTCCCGAGCGTCGTGTCGGCGTTCGGGAACTTCTCGAACGCGAAGCGCGGGATCTTCACGACGACGTAGTCGAGCGTCGGCTCGAAGCTGGCGGGCGTCGTGCCCGTCAGGTCGTTCGGGATTTCGTCGAGCGTGTAGCCGACCGCGAGCTTCGCGGCCACCTTCGCGATCGGATAGCCGGTCGCCTTCGACGCGAGCGCCGAGGAGCGCGAGACGCGCGGGTTCATCTCGATCACGCGGATGTCGCCGGAGAGGCGATCGCGTGCGAACTGGATGTTCGAGCCGCCCGTGTCGACGCCGACGGCGCGGATGACGGAGATGGCCGCGTCGCGGAGCTCCTGATAGGCCTCGTCGCTGAGCGTCATCTGCGGCGCGACGGTGACCGAGTCGCCGGTGTGCACGCCCATCGGGTCGAGATTCTCGATCGAGCAGACGATCACGACGTTGTCGGCCTGGTCGCGCACCACCTCGAGCTCGAACTCATCCCAGCCGCGCACCGATTCCTCGACGAGCACCTGGCTGATCGGCGACTCGGCGAGGCCGCGTTCCACCTGCGCGCGCAGCTGCTCCGGCGTGTCGGCGAACCCGCCGCCGTGCCCACCCAGAGTGAATGCCGGGCGGACCACCGCGGGCAGCAAGACGCCGACGAGGTCGTCGGCCGTCGTGACGACGCGCGAGGTGGGCACCCGCAGGCCGCAGCCTTCGACCGTCGCCTTGAAGAGCTCGCGGTCCTCGGCGCGCTGGATCGCGTCGATCTTCGCGCCGATCAGCTCGATGCCGAGCTCGTCGAGAATGCCCGCCTGCTGCAACTCGCGCGCCACGTTCAGCGCGGTGCCGCCGCCCATCGTCGCGAGCAGCGCGTCGGGACGCTCCCGGCGCAGCACCGCGGCGACCCCCTCGACGTCGAGCGGCTCGAGGTAGGTGCGGTCGGCG
>PLDP01000169.1 GCA_003136795.1 Actinomycetota bacterium | reverse complement strand
ACGCCTCGGCAAGCCAGATCGTATCCATCCCCGCCTCGTCCATCGCACGCGCCGACGCAAGCATCACCTCGAGCGGCTCCATGGTGAGCTGCATGACGCCGATGCGGAAGGGTACCGCCATCAAGCAGCTCCGCCCGCGACCGCGTCCTGCACCTGACGGTCGAGTGCGGAAAGCACGTGCTGCACCTGCTGGTTGACAATCGGCTGCAGCACGCGCTGGCCCATCGAGCCGACCGGGCCGGCGAGCTTCACGTCGGCCGCCCACTTCATGGCGGTGCCGCCGTCGACCTCGGAGAGCTCGAAGGATGTCTTCATCGAAAGCATCGCGCCGACGCCCTTGCCCTTGATGTCGAGCTCGGCGTACTCCGGCTCGCGCTCGTTGGTCTTGTTCATGTCGATCTGCATCTTCAGGCCGCCGAGGCCGAGCGGGATCTTCACGTTCGCGGTCCAGCGCTTCTCGTCGTGCACGTCGAAGCTCTGAACCCCGGGCATGGTCTTCGCCATGGCGGCTGGATCGTTCAACACTCCCCACACGGCCGACCGCGGTGCCGCGAAGGTCCGTTCGCCGGAGACGTTCACGCGTCCACCACGCTGACGCGACCGCCGGCCTCGGCCGGCTGCTCGAGCAGCTCCCAGACGCGGTGGTAGGGATTGCAGCTGTCGCTGACGATCGCGTCGCCGTGACCGCGCAGCGCGTCCTGCACGGCTGCGCAGATCGCGTGGATGCCGGCACCGCCGCCCTCGCCCATGCCCTTCGTGCCGAGCGGCGTGAACGGCGACGGGCTCTCGATGGCGCCGGTCTTGAGCGGCGGCATGTCGAGCGCGTGCGGCACGTGGTAGTCGTAGAAGTTCGGCGTCAGCAGGTTGCCGTCTTCGTCGTAGACGAACTGCTCATGCGTCGCGGCGCCGAGTGCATGGGCGGTCGCGCCCATCACCTGTCCTTCGACGATCTGCGGGTTGATGCGCTTGCCGCAGTCGTCGACGGCGGCGTAGTCGACGATGTCGTAGGCACCCGTCTCGGGATCGATCTCGATCACCGCGACGTGGATCTGCGTCGCATACGTCAGCGTCAGGTTGCCGAACTTGCGCTCGATGTCCGGCACCTCGAACGGCGGCCGGTAGACGTAGCGGCAGTTCAGCGTGACGCCGAGATCCTCCGGCAGGCCCGCGTTGTTCGCGTTGATGATCGCGCCGCAGGCCATGAACGGCAGGAAGGCGTCGTGGTTCTCCTTGATGCGGACGCCGCCGTCGGCCAGCTCAAGCGCCTCCTCGGGCACACCGCCGAAGACCGCGCCGGCGAGCTTCTTGATCTCCGCNNGAGAAGCCGGCGTGCGAGTTCCAGTACGAATCGTGCCCCGAGCGCACGTGCACGTCGTCGACCGAGCACTTGAGGATGTCGGCGACGACCTGCGCCGACGTCGTCTCGTGGCCCTGGCCCTGCGGCGTCGTGCCGAGCGTGACGACGATCTCGCCGAAGATGTCGAGCTTGACGGTGGCGACCTCGTTGTTGCCCGAGAACTGCAGCTCCGGGTTGATCATCTGCGACTGGCCGAAGTTGTTCGTGCCCGAGTCGAGCGTCGAGCCGATGCCCAGGCCGAGGAGCTTTCCACGCGCTTGTGCCTCCGAACGTCGCTGCTCGATGCTCGGATAGTCGACCAGCTCCAAGCCGATGTCGAGCATGCGCGAGTAGTCGCCCGAGTCGTAGACGCAGCCGTTCGGGGTCTCGTACGGCATGTCTTCGGTCTTGATGTAGTTGCGCTTGCGCATCTCGACCGGGTCGATGCCCAGCTCGTGCGCGACGATGTCGATCACGCGCTCGGTGAACCAGAGGTGCTGCATGCGCGAGTAGCCGCGGTTCGGCGACACGGGCGCCTTGTTCGTCGCGACCTGCGTGAAGTCGACGCGGATGTTGCGCCACTTGTACATCCCGGGCGTGACCTGCGCCCAGATGACGCCGCCGAGCGGCTCGTAGCGAAGCCACGCGCCCGCGTCGTCGAGCGCCTTCGTCCGGAAGCCGAGCAGCGTGCCGTCGCTCTTGACCGCCACTTCCGTCTCGTGGAACCAGCGCTCGTTGCCGTGCGACATCGACATGTGGAAATCCGTTCGCCACTCGGTCCACTGCACTGCTCTTCCCAGCTTCCGAGCCAGGAGACAGCATGCAACGAGCTGCGGATGCGAGGTGATCTTGTTGCCGAAGCCGCCGCCGATGTCCTGCGTCACGAACCGGAGCTTGTCGAGCCCCGTGCGCATCGCCGGGCCCATCATGATCGCGGCGAAGCCGGGGAACTGGTTGTTCGTGTGAATCGTCCACTGCCCGACGCCACGGTTGTACTCGACGAGCGCGCCGCCGCATTCGAGCGGCGTCGAGTTGAAGCGATGGAAGTGGAGCTCGTCGATCTTCACGATCTTGTCGGCCTCGGCGAAGGCGGCGTCGAGGTCGCCCCACTCATACGTGCCGTGCCACATCAGGTTGCCGCCGGCGTCCTCGTGGATCGTCGGCACGCTGTCGTCACGCGCGTGCCGCGCGTCGACGATCGCGTCGAGCGGCTCGTACTCGATCTCGACGAGCTCCGACGCGTCGCGCGCACGCTCGCGCGTCTCGGCGACGACCGCGACGATCGACTCGCCGACGAAGCGCACCTTGCCGACCGCGAGCGCGTAGTCCTTCAGGTTCGCGCCCGGCACCGACGAGATCTGGAAGAACGGATCGGTGAGCGCAGCGACCTCTTCGCCGGTGAGCGTCCCGTAGACGCCCGGCAGCTCCTCCGCCTTCGAAACGTCGATCGAGGTGATGTGCGCGTGCGCGTACGGCGAGCGCACGAAGTGGATGAAGCCCATCCCGTGCCGCTTGATGTCGTCGACGAAGACGCCCTGCCCCTGGACGAGCCGGCGGTCTTCCTTGCGCGGGACGCTCTGGCCCTTCCACTCCTCCGCCGGCGCCTCGACCTCGGTCGTCTCGGGCGCGGTCGTCGTCGTGCTCATTCCGATGCCGCCTTGACCGCTTCGAAGATGTTCCAGTAGCCGGTGCAGCGGCAGATGTTGCCCTGCAGGCCCTTCTTGATCTCGTCCTCGGACGGNNGTGCAGTAGCCGCACTGCAGCGCGTGGTGGTCCTTGAACGCCTGCTGCAGCTTCGAGAGCTCCTCGCCGTCGGCGAGCCCCTCGACCGTCTCAACGGTCGCGCCGTCGGCCTGGACGGCGAGCAGCATGCAACTCTTCACGAGCGAGCCGTCGACGATCACCGAGCACGCGCCGCAGTTGCCGGTGTCGCAGCCGATGTGGCTGCCGGTCAGGTCGAGGTCGTCGCGGATGAAGTGGATGAGGAGCTTGCGCGCCTCGACCTCACGCTCGTACGTGATGCCGTTGATCGTGACCTTGATCGACCTGGAGGTTGTGACCGTGCTCAATCTCAGCTCCTGGCTTGGTTGACTGCGCGGACTGCAAGGACTTCGGCGAGGTGCGTGCGGTAGTCGCTCGAGGCGTGCACATCGGACGGCGGCTCGAGGTTCGCGCCGCGCACCGCCTCGCGCACCGCGTCCTCGTCCGTCGAGCCGGGATGCACGACGACCGGCACCGCATCGACGCAGCCGAGCGCGACGGTCACGCCGCCGTTCACCGATGCGGCAGCGCTCGCGATGCAAGTTCCCTCGACGCCGAGCGTCACGGCGGCGAAGCCGTCGCCGCGACCGGCCGGCACCGTGATCTTCGTCAACACCTCGCCCGGGCCGACGGCCGTCATGTAAACCCCGAGGAAGAACTCGGATGCGGGCACCGTGCGCTCGCCGCTTGCGCCGGCGATCGTCATCTGCGCGCCGAGCGCCGCCATCAGCGGCGGCAGGTGGTTCGTCGGGTCG
>PLDP01000194.1:18472-19683 GCA_003136795.1 Actinomycetota bacterium | reverse complement strand
GGATGAAAGAGCAGGCCGGAGGTGAGCTTCGGGAAGAAGAACGTCGACTTCTGCGGCATCGTCTCGCCCGCGTGCGCGAAGCGCGCGACCTGCTCGACGGTGACCGGCTGGAGCAGGAACGCGGCCGCGGCCTCGCCGCGGTCGACCGTGGCGATCGCCTCGTCTGCGTATGCGGTGTAGGAGACTCCTTCGGGCGCGAAGGACTCGACGACCCGCGGGCCGAAGTCGTCGTCCGTTGTGACACGAGTGAACGTGCCGTCGCGATAAAGCGTCACGCCGCCGTCGGGCGCCGCAACGTGCTCGCCGGGCACGTCCCCGACCTGCTGCACGAGCCGGTGCGTCGGAAAGATCTCCAGCCCGGGCGCGCGCGACGAGACGAGGATCGCGAAGGTGTGCGTCGCCTCGGGCTGCTCCTGCCGGTAGGCGACCGCCGTCTCGTAGCGGTGGTGGCCGTCGGCGATCAGGAGCGGCGTATGCAGCTCGAGCTCGCCCGCTTCGACGGGCCAGATGCGCGTGCGCACACCGCCTTCCTCGACGTCGGCGGCCGGCTCGGCGTCCGGCCGTTCGAGCAACGGCTCGGCATCGTAGAGCAGGAAGATCGGCTCGAGCTGCGTCCGCGTCGCCCGCAGGAGGCGCAGGCGCCCCTCCTTCGGGCCGGCGTGGGTGCGCTCGTGCGGCAGCACCTCGCCGTCCTCGTAGGGCATGGCCGGAACCGACGCCGCGAAGCCCTCGCGCGTGCGCGCGACGCCGTCGGGGCCGGTGTAGTCCTGCGCGACCCACCAGTAGCGCTCGGGCGCCTCGGCGAGCACGCCCCGCGCGCGCCACTCGGCCAGATCGCGCGCGGCCTCGAGCGCCGAATCCGGCAGCGTCAGGTGGACGACGTTGTACGGACTCCGCGCGAGGTAGTCGAGCCGCTGCGCGTCGGAGATCACGTCGTAGGGCGGCGCGACGAGCGCGTCGAGCGGCCCCGCGACCGCGGGGTCGTAGCGCAGGGCGCGAAATGGCCTGACCGTCGGCACTCCTGCAGACTAGAGGCTCGTGGTGCGCACGCTGGAGCAAGCAGCCGCCTTCGTCGACGACGTGGGCCTCGCGCTGCTTCTGCCGAAGGCCGACGTCGTGCTGCCGTCACTCTGGGAACAGGTCAGCGGCAGCGTGGAGCGGAGCTGGGCGATCCGCGAGCCGGACGGGACGTTCGTGCGCTGGAGCGAGGA